>CAMWOF010000061.1 GCA_947175805.1 uncultured Clostridiaceae bacterium | reverse complement strand
CTTCACAATGCTCCTGCAGACCAAAAGTGAGCAGGAGGAGATTTTAGACCTCATCAATAGTGTAGAGGCAGAGTCCATCGATATCGAAGAGATTACCTCTGAGGAGTTCGGCAGAGGGCTGGCAGAGATGTCACAGCCGCTGTCTGCGCCGACGATTCAGATTGATTTGGGCGAGGAGCCGCCGAAGGAGGCGCCGCCAAAAGAGCCGGTAGTTCCGGGTGACTATGTGGTGAAGTCCAAAGAGACCGGTAAAGGAAAGACTCTGGCGAAAAACCAGCCGAAGAAGCAGAGCATGATTAGTGTGAATGTGGAGAAGATGGATTCTCTTATGGATTTAATCGGCGAGCTGGTCATTGCAGAAGCAGTTGTGCTGCAGAACCCTGATTTAAAGGCGCCGGGGTTGGATTTAACGAATTTCCAGAAGGCGTCCGGGCAGTTATCCAAGATTACTACGGAGCTTCAGGAAGCAATCATGTCCATGCGTATGATGCCTCTGACCAATACGTTCCAGAAAATGCGGCGTATTGTATTTGATATCTCTAAGAAGCTTGGCAAGGATATAGAGTTGCAGGTAATCGGTGAGAACACCGAGGTAGACAAAAATATTATTGAGCACATTTCTGACCCTCTGATGCATCTGGTTAGGAATTCCGTAGACCACGGTATTGAGGAGAATGTTGAAGACAGAACTGCTCTCGGTAAGCCGGAAAAGGGTACGATTACTTTAGAGGCGAGAAATGAAGGCGGCAAGGTTTATGTCAGCGTCAAGGATGATGGCAAGGGTCTGAATAAAGAAAAGCTTTATGCAAAGGCCAAGGCAAATGGCTTAATTGGAGATAAGGAATTTGAAGATTTTGAAGATAAAGAAATCTTCCAGTTTATTACCCTGCCGGGCTTCTCCACAAAGGAGCAGGTAACCGAGTATTCGGGGCGTGGCGTAGGCATGGATGTGGTAGTAAAGGACATTCAGACCATTGGCGGCCGGCTGGATATCAACAGCGAGGAAGGGCATGGATCAGAGATGACTCTGATTATCCCGCTTACTCTTGCCATTATCAACGGAATTGTGGTGCAGGTGAGCGATTTGTCCTTTGTAATAGAGACTGCTTCCGTAAAGGAATTTATCAGGCTGAGTGAGGATTCCATTGTAACGCAGCCGAGCGGGGAAGAGGTATTGGTCATCCGCGGGCAGTGTTATCCGTTTATTAGACTGAACGAAAAATATCAGCTCTCCGAGACAAAGACGAGGCTGGAGGACGGTATTGTCGTTGTCTTAGAGCACGATGGCAAACAGGTATGTGTCCTGATTGACAAGCTGATTCAGGAGCAGGAAATTGTTGTAAAACCAATCCCTTCTTACATTAAGAAGGTAAAAGGTCTTTCTGGCTGTACACAGCTTGGAGATGGCAGTATCGCACTGATTCTGGATATTGCAGGACTGATACAAAGCGAAGAAAGGAGTTAGTAAATGGCAGAAAATAAAAAAGACGAGCTGCTGGAGGAGGATACCCAAAAGGGCAAGTTCATGACCTTTCAGACGGGTAAAGAGTATTTCGGCATCAGCATCAGTTATATCAATGAGATTATCAGTATGCAGCCGATTACAGCGCTTCCTGAGGTGGAGGATTATATCAAGGGGTTAATCAATCTTCGCGGCAAAATCATCCCTGTAATTGACGTCAGGGCACGCTTCAAGATGGAGCCTGTTGAGTACAATGACAGAACCTGTATCATTGTCATTAATGTGCGCTCTACGGTGATTGGCCTGATTGTAGAAAAAATTGCAGAAGTCAATACAATTATGGACGATGATATTGTTCCGCCACCGACTATAGGGCATAAGGTTGATGAGAAGAGCAAATATGTCTACGGTCTTGCGAGAACCGGAGACACGGTAAAGCTTTTGTTAGATCCAGAGAAGCTGATTATGGAAGATGTGCTGGAGTCCTTAGAAGAGCTTCAGGAAGAAGAAGAGTAAAATGGAGGAATATAACATGAAGAGACATTCATTTAGCAACATGCCGGTAAAGAAAAAGGTAACTGTGTTTAGTATTACGATACTTTTTTGGATGATATTGATTGCAATTGTTGGTCTGTTTACAGCAAACAGAGTCAGCAAAGCGAAAGAGAACCGCTACAACAATTACGCTATGGGCAGATTCTATTTAAGTGAGGCGTTTACTAATTTCTGTAACATTAAGGTGCATGTGCGTAATATTATATTTGTGTATTATGACGATGCAACAAAGCTTCAGGAGCAGGAACAGCTGATTGCGGAATATAAGGACGGCATGCGGAAAAACCTGGATGCGTTTGAGGAGCGAATGGGCGCATTTAAGTCTGAGACTGTGGCTCAGTACCAAGTTGTTGAGGATACCCTTGACAAGTGCTATGCCTCTATGGATGCTGATATAGAGATGGTAGATAACAAGCAAGTGGAAGCGGCTGCGCAGGATTTGCTGGAAAACGGAAGAATCATTTCAGATGAGGCGCAGGCTGCCTTAAATAAGCTGGGAGAACTGCTGGAGGCAGAGTCTGATGCGAGCAACAAAAAGGTAGAGTCTGAGATGGTACTGCTTACCGTGCTGTTGGTTATAGTTGGACTCATTGCTATTTTTGTTACAATGACATATTGTGCAGCATTAATCAAGGGCATTACCGTACCGGTTGCAAAATTATCCGTAGCTGCTAGGCAGATGGCTATTGGTGATGTAGACGTTGACTGTGAGAAGGTTAGCGATGACGACTTGGGCGAGTTGCTGGATAACTTCAAGAATATGGCGGAGGCGACGAAGAGCCAGGTAGACGTTGCAGAGAAGATTTCTAATGGCGACTTGTCCGTGGAGGCACATCAGCGAAGTGATAAGGACGTGCTCGGTCAGGCGCTTGCAAAGTTAGTTGCTGACAATAATGCAACACTCGGCAATATCAAAGAGGCAGGCTCACAGATTACCGTGGGTGCTGAGCAGGTGGCAAGTGCCAGCCAGGCACTGGCACAGGGCTCCACAGAGCAGGCAAGCGCCATTGAGCAGGTTACCGCTTCCATAGATGAGGTTACCCAGCGTACCAAGGATAACGCAACAGAGGCAGGCGAGGCAAACAAGCTGATGACTAACGTGAAGAATATGGCGACAACCGAAAATGGACAGATGAAGTCCATGATTAGTGCCATGAACGATATTAACGCATCCTCTGAGACAATTTCCAAGATTATCAAGACCATTGATGATATTGCATTCCAGACAAACATTCTGGCATTGAACGCAGCGGTTGAGGCTGCCAGAGCAGGTGTACACGGCAAAGGCTTCGCAGTCGTTGCAGAAGAGGTTCGTAACCTGGCTGCCAAGAGTGCATCTGCTGCAAGTGAGACGGCGGAGATGATTGAGGATTCCATCCAGAAGGTTAGAAATGGTATGAGACTGGCAGAGGAGACAGCACAGGCCTTAGACGAGATTGTAGTGTCTATTGATGAGGTGGCTACCCTGATTGCACATATTACCATATCCTCTAATGAGCAGGCTACTTCTATCTCCCAGATTGACCAGGCGATATCCCAGGTTTCTTCTGTGGTACAGACAAATGCTGCTACCAGTGAGCAGTGTGCAGCTGCCAGCGAGGAGCTTTCAAACCAGGCTGTAAACTTAAGGAACCTTATGTCAAAATACAGGTTAAAGGCTGGAATGAGCGGTGGTTTCTCCTCAGACAGAGAGAGCGTTTCTTCTTCCATGAGTTCAAGTAACTACAACGAGCAGATTATTTCTCTGGACGGAGAGTTTGGCAAGTATTAAAAGAACATATAGCATTATGAAATAGCATTATAAAATTCCGTACCTGCCGTACGCGGCCTGCGAGCTTACTGCGGCGGGTATGGAGTTTTTATTTAGGGGATATAAGGATGCGTAAAAAGATTTTAGTGGTAGATGATGATGAATTGAGCAGAGGACTCCTGCGGCAGATATTTCAGGACGAGTATGATGTTATCACTGTTGGAGACGGAAGGCAGGCAATCTTGGAAATCAGCAAGCATATGAATGAGCTTGCGGTGATTCTGCTGGACTTAATTATGCCCGTTTTAAACGGCTATCAGGTGCTCCAGGTATTGAATGCGGAGAAGCTGACGGATAGGATTCCGGTAGTGCTGATTACATCCCAGACGGATGCCAAGACTGAGGTTTCTTCTTAAGCATTAGGCGCCTCCAGTGTGATTACAAAGCCTTATTCTCCTGATGTGGTGAGGTGCAGCGTCAACAATATTATTGCTTTAAGAAAAAGCGCTGCCGGCATGGAGGAGATTATCGAGAATCAGAGCAGACAGCTAAGTATTCAGCAGCGGCAGTTGGAGAATTACAGTGACCGTCTGTTAGAGGCTCTCAGCAATATTGTAGAGTTCCGGGACTTAGAATCCGGGGAGCATATTAAAAAGGTAAAAGGGTTCACCAGAATTATCGCGCAGACCTATATGCAGCTATACCCGGAGGCAGGGCTGACAAAGCAAAAAATCGATATCATTGCCCGTGCTTCGGTCACACATGATATTGGGAAGATTGCGATTCCTGACAAAATACTCTTAAAGCCGGGAAGGCTGACGCAGGAGGAGCGGGAAATCATGATGACCCACACCGTCAAGGGCTGTGAGATTCTGGATATGCTGACAGATGTACAAAATACAGATTTGCTGTCCACATCCTATGAGATTTGTCATTACCACCATGAGCGGGATGACGGCAGAGGCTATCCTGAAGGTCTTAAGGGAGATGAGATTCCGATTTCTGCGCAATTGGTCTCTATTGCTGACGTGTATGACGCATTGGTTAGTGAGAGATGCTATAAAGAACCCTATACAAAGGACAGAGCTTACGATATGATTGTGGAAGGGAAATGCGGAATATTTTCAGAGAAGCTGCTGAAATGTCTTGAGTATTCCCGCAATGCCATTGAGGCATTTGTGGATAGCCATCAATAAGAAAAGGAGAGTTTACATGGAAGAGAGCAGAAAAGAAAAATTAATCGCGGCGGGTGTAGAACTTGAATCCGCTATGGAGCGGTTTATGGGAAATGAGGAGTTACTCATACGGTTCCTCAAAAAATTTTCACAGGACCCGAATTTTGATGCGCTGAAGACTGCCATGGAGGAGCAGCGCTATGAGGATGCATTTAAGGCTGCCCATATCTTGAAGGGTTTGTGTGGCAATTTGTCCCTCAATGCTTTATTGGAGGGGGTTAGTGAAGAGACGGAGCTCTTACGGCATGGAAATTACGCTGAGGCCGCAGATAAGCTGCCTGCCCTTATGGAAAAGTATGAGGAGACGGTAGAGGCGCTCAATCTCATTTAACAGTTAAAAAATGAAATTATTATATTAGGGCTGGTAGGGGATGATAGAGTACATATAGGCTTCATCGGCAAGTATCTGATAGATATAGTAGTACTCGTATTGATTGTCTAAGTTTTCATAGGCTTCTTTGACATCATTTAAGCTTCTCAGATTTGTGCTGCCCACTACCATGATACTTGCATCTCTAATATATGGCCTCTCACCCGGCAGCTCCACATCCGGATAAAGGGGCAGCTTTGATAAAGCACCGTCATATTTGATTATGGAGCAGCGGCTTTTTTGAGAGGACTCATTTTTCATGTAATGGGAAATGGTGCCAGGAAGGTTATGGTTCAAATTTGTGTAGGCGCACAGCAGGGTACCGTCTTCCATAATAAACGCGGTATGGGTTTCTGAGGCATCATATTTATCAAAGACGAGCTTCCAGTAGTATGCGCAGTAGGTGTGAAAGCTGGAGTCCGTGGCTTTATAGAGCGTAGCAGTCCAGGTACACCAGTTTTTGAAGCTGGGACTTAACTCGCTCGGATAGTTGCCGTGTTGATACAGTTCATATAGCGATTCTAAGGCAAGGTTTACCGCCTCGTACTCTGTCAGCGTGGATTCTTCCGGCTCGACGGTTAAAGTATTGCTCTCCCAGGCGCCGGAAATTAATTCCATTTTCTGGTAGGTACTCAGTTGGGCGGAAGCATTTCTGGATATCGTAGACGTGGTTCCAGAATAGTAATTCTTAGACAAGGTTGCCGCATGGTTGACGATGGCATTATTTTTTCTTGTGAGGATAATGCCGGGAACAAGGATACCGGCGAGGGCAAACATCAGTGTCAATGTAATATAAAAATAGGTCTTTTTATTCTTCTGCATCAATGGAAGCCTCCTCTTTATAACTTGAAAATGTAATCTCAATCGTGGTACCCATTCCCAACTCGCTTATGATATTTAAATTGGCGTGGTGCTTGGTTACAATGATGGATACCAGCGACATACCAAGGCCTGCGCCGCCCTCTTTTCTGGAACGGGATTTGTCTATCATGTAAAATTCATCGCAGATGCGCTTTGCATCCTCAGGGGACATACCGATGCCGTGGTCGGTCACGGAGATGCGGTAACCGCCCTCCGGGGTAACCACACCCTTAAGCAGAATTTCGGCTTTCTCCGGGGAGGCCTTTCTGGCATTGTCAAGCAGGTTAATCAATGCGGTTTTCAAAAGCTCCCGGTCACCGCTAATGACGGCAGGTTCCATGGATAGGTTAAGGGTGAGCTGCTTTTGCTCCATAAGCGGAGACATGCTGCCCGCCACCTCCTCCGCCAGTCGGACGGCATAGACGTGGTTTAATATAATTTCATGCTGCCCTAAATAGATTAAGTCGAACAGCTTTCGGGACATGGCTTCTAAGCGCTTTCCCTCGGAAAAAATATAATTGGCAGCCATAATCTGCCGCTGCCTGGAAAGCTCCTTAGAGCGAATCATATCCGCATAGCCGATAATGGAGGTCATGGGTGTTTTAATCTCGTGGGTAAAGTCCGCCACAAACTGTTCCCGCTGCTTCACCATGGCATGAAGCTCGTCCATATGGTGAGCGACAGCGGCAGCCATGCCATTGAATTTTTCCGCTAACTGGCCAATCTCATCCTGCTGGCGGATATCTGCTCTGACCGTATAATCCCCGCCGGCAAAGCTGTCGGTGACCACATTTAATTTCTCCATAGGGCGGGTCAGCAGTGTGCTCACAAAATACATCATGATAGAACAAATGCACAGGATAATGATGAGCAGTATTTTAAAATACTGAATCTGATGCTGCATCATGTCGTAGGCCTCTGTGACATCGCTGTTGGTAATGACACAGAGATTCTTGCCATTTATCGTATTTATGGAGGTCACATAGATTTGGTAGGTGGAATCCTCCCGGCATATAATATAATTTTTGCTGCCGACAGACAGGTCTTCAAAAATACTCTCCGGTACACTGCGGTTGTCGCTGTTATAAACCAGAGTGTCATTATAGCGGATATAAATGGCGGCATCCGAGGTCATCATACCGTTGTGTACCCGGGTGCCGATATCCGGCAGTGTCCGTCCAATCTGCGAGGGGGTGGAGTTAATGACCGACAGCAGCTCATATTCAATAGAGGATTGTACCAGATTATTCTCCAGCACTGCATTTTTTATCTGGGTATCGAACGCCAGCGAAAAATTCTTGTCAATCATTAAAAAACCGATGGCGCCTACTGCGATGGACAACAATATAATATTTATCATCAATACTTTATAACGAAACCGCATTTACTCTATTTTCCCACTTTCTAAACGGTAGCCCACGCCGTAAACTGTTTTCAGTTCCTTATCCAGCCCCGTCTTTTTGCGGAGCCGCTGGACATGGAGATCCAGGGTACGGGTGTCCCCGCTATATTCCGCATTCCACACAGACTCGTAGATTCTTTCCCGAAACAGAGTCATCTCCTGATTGCGTAAAAAGAGAACTAAAAGTTCATACTCCTTCGGTGTCAGTACCAAATCCTGCCCATTTTTTGTCACATGCCTATTTTCCGTATCGATAACAATATCCCGGAACATCAGGTGGGTTTCTGTCTTCCTGTAACGTCTCAGCACCACATGCACCCGCGCCAGCAGCTCCACAATTTCAAAGGGCTTTACAATATAATCCTCGGCACCCAGATTCAGACCCTTTACCCTGTCAGCAAGCTCCGCCTTGGCGGTGATGAAAATGACCGGCATATCCAGAGGCTTAATATATTCAAAGAGCTCATAGCCATCAATTTCCGGCAGCATAATATCCAACAACACCAAATCATAGTCATTCGCCTCCAGTAAATTGGCGGCGGTCATGCCGTCATAGGCGCAGGTACATATATAGCCTGCATCTTCTAAGCTCATGCGAATTAAATCTGAAATTGGACGTTCGTCCTCCACAATCAAAATACGAATCATAAAAAATCACCCTCTATGCTTATTATAAAAGTTTTTCCTGTTGATTTCCAGTATAACTGCAAAATGTATCAAAAATGTATCTGTTCAAAAAAAGACAATAAATATAGTAAAAATAATTTCAAAAACTCTATTTTGATACATTTCTGATGCATTTCTGATACAATTGGGTGCTATAATTATTTTTAAACAAGGAAGATAAAAGGAGGAAATTTTTAATATGAGAGTCAATCAATATAAAATCATAACAATAACTTGTATTCTGCTTGCCTGCCTTTTGGTGGGCTGCGGCAGGCAGCAGGTGGTAGTGGATGATACCGATTCTTTTGAGAGCAGTACAGGCAGTACAAGCAGTACAGGCAGTACGGGTGGTGCATTTTCTGACAATGCCCTGGCAAAGCAGTTGGGCATTACGGAGAGTAAATGGCAGGAGACACTGTTCATTGAAAGCAATGGTATTAACAGTATAGAGATTGACGCAGATATTATTCTGCCTGATACCAATCATATGTGTGTTCTGACCCTGGAGCAGGATGAGATGACCGGGGAGCGCAAGCAAGCTCTGATAGAGACCTTGGCACAGGCAGGGAGCATCGGCGTATATGATGAAGAAAAACCGCCTAAGTGGAAGGCGGACAGCATGGTAAAGCTGAATGAGGATTTGTTGGCAAAGCAGCAGGCAGTGGGCGAGGAAGGCGTTCCAGTGAAAGACGTCATGGAAGAGACGGAGAAGAACTTAAGGGCTGCCAGGCAGGCTGCCGAGTCTGCGGAGGAGACGGCAGTACCCTCAAAGGATTATAAGGAGCAGGCATATTGGGGAATGGTAGACGGCACTCCGTGGACATTTACCTTTGAGGATACAGGGTTTTGTTTTGAGGCAGGAGATTTTAAGCCCTTTGACACCAGCGGCAGTGACTTTACACATTTTTCCCTAGGATACTCATGGGGGGACTCGGGAGAGGAGGACGGGGAGGCGCAGGTGAATTTTTGCGCTATGTCCGAAAGGGAGGCGGAAAGCCAGGCGATTACTTTTTTAGAGAAGCTTGGCTATGAGGGCTATTCCTTAAGCAGAATTATGCCTTTATTGTGGATGGAGGTGTCCTATTATGATGTAGAATCCTGGTTGGATGGCTGGTATGTGGTGCTTGGAAGAAATGTGGACGGTATCGTTGTAGAGCCGGAGGAATACCAGTTTCCTCCTATAGATACAGATGGTGTCCCTGTGCAAAAATGCAAGACGGAGCAGGCGATACTATGGATAAACAGTAACGGCATTATGCATTGCGAGATGACAAATACCCTGCAGGTAAAAAACGTGGATACACAAAATACCCAGCTGCTGGATTTTACGCAAATTCAGCAGCTCATGAAGGACAGTCTGGAAAAAAGGGCGATGGAACGGGGGGATTTTCTTCGAGAGGACACAGGTGGAAGGTCTGTGGTGATGTCGGAAATGCAACTCATGTATCTGCTGCTTCCGGGCGACAGCGAATATGTGCTGCTTCCGGTGTGGCGTATTTCCGCTGGAATGGATGACTGGAATGTTGTGGTAAACTATCAGTTTTTAAATGCCATAGACGGCAGTGAAATTGATTTTATCAGTGACTACTATGAATTTTTGTCATGGGAGGAATATGAAAAGCGGGAAGGGTCAGATTAAATATACTGGCGTACTTTTTTTCAGAAGGCAGGAAAGGCGCGGATTTATTATAGATAATCAGGGGAATTTCAGTTCCTCTGATTTTTTTGCTTTTTTCTCTTGACATTTCAAGCTATCAGAGATATACTTGCTACATTACTTGAGTAATGTGGTCGTGTGGAAGGCGGTGAAAGCGTGAAGATAGATTTTAATCAAATCGTTCCAATTTATATCCAGATTGCGGATGCCATAGAGGATGATATCCTGGCCGGCAGGCTGAGAGAGGGGGATAAATGTTATTCCCAGGTTGTGATTGCCAAGGAGCTGAATATCAATCCCGCTACGGCGGCAAAGGGGATTCGGCTTTTAGTGGAACGTGGCGTGCTGGACAAGGTACGCGGGCAGGCGATGACGGTGAAGA
>CAMWOF010000060.1 GCA_947175805.1 uncultured Clostridiaceae bacterium | reverse complement strand
AATCTATCCGCTTCGCCAACGGAAAGTCAATACATTCAATCTATCCGCTTCGCCAACGGAAAGTCAATACATTCAATCTATCCGCTTCGCCAGCATGGCATCCTCAAATACCTCCTGCAAATCCTGAATGGACGGGCATTTTTCACAGACCCGTTTATAGATTATCTGATAAACCTCCTCCAACAAAGCATTTTCACCCTCGCCTTCCGGATTGACCGCAAGCCAGCACGCATCACAGCATGCCGCCGCACCGCCATACAAGTTCCGGCACTTTTTTATTTCATTGGATTCCCCCGTCTGCATAGGGTGCCGGTTTTCCACAAAAAAGATCTGATTTGGCGCCTCCTCCATCTGAAACCGGGCATAGGTCAAATCTATTTCCAACTGAATGGGCTGTATCACCAGCCAAAAATGCATTTGCTTCTTCGGAGCGCTTCCCTCTGGCTGTCCTGCCATCTGCCACGCTGCCATTTTTGCGGGAACCATCCCCTTTGCTCCCATAAATCTGCCCAGAAGCATGGTTACCTCCCTGCCGTCACCGGTATGCATATCCAGGAACCACTGACGGATATGAGGACTGTATGTGGCAAATTCCTTTGTATCCTCTATCTCCAGCATACAGTTTCTGAAATACAATGCCCTGACCGCAAAGGAAACGCACATGCTGTAACGGCGAACCCATGGGGCAAAATGCTGCAGGCTGACAATACGCTTCCATTTTAAATATTCCTCATAGTAAGAAACACACCGCTCATAGTCGTCCATATGAAAACAGTAAAAGCTTAATTTGAGTGATATTTCCATGAGGTCAGGATGTTCCTTAATAAAAGACTTATGAGCTTCAATCCAGACAAGCTGCTCCTGCATCAAACCGATATCCCTGACCTTATAGTTTTTGTCCATATTGACTTCACCGCAGAGCTCATCCATGAAATCTAAGCGGGCGTGAAGCTCATCAAGCTTCAATCCGTTTTCCTCATATAATGCAATGACATTTTCAAATATCCCGGCAAAAGCTTCTAATGTATATTTGTCCGGCTCATTTTTCAGCAAGGCAGCCATCTCCTTTAAATATGCTGTCCTTACATGAATTGCCTCCTGGGGCAGCTGCGGGGAAGCGCAGTATTCCTCTAAATCCGCATATGCTTGATTTTTCATGTACCAAAATGCGTGCTCCCTAAGCGCAAGAATTTCCTCAGAAAACTCCCCGAACAGTTCTCTGAATATAATATGAAGCTGCTTTAGACATTCGTACCTTGCAGGCATGGGAAGTCCTGCTATCTGCGATATATGCCCGCTTAAAAAAGTGAGGCTTGGACGGGGATTCAGTCCATTTGCCCATGTCTGCCTGACCACGCTGCATGCCAGAACGCATTTATTTGCCACGGGTACCCGCATCCCGACTACCCTTAAAAATTCCCGGTTCAGTTCATCATCCAGGGCCTTTGCGAGCGCACCCTGCTGCCGCAGAAAGCTCATTTTGACATTAGAGTACTGCATAATATCCACCGGATTTTTCATATGGAGCCGGGACTGAAGCTCCGATAACACCGACTCCATATTCCATTGATTCTCATGCAGCCGGAGCAGATTCATCCCGTAATTCTCATACATGACAATCCACAATTCTCTGTCCTTTAGCCTCGTGGCTTTTGCCAGTTCTATCGCCTCGCGAAAGCATTTGTCCGCATCCATGTACTTCCGCTTCAGCACATATTGGACACCGCAATTGTGCACAATCTGCATCCGCAGCTTATCGTCCGTATCCGCCGTACAGTATTCTCTTGCCAGATTCGAGTGCGTCGCCGCCTCCTCCACAAGACCCTGCATAGTGCATTTTATATTTTGTAAAAAATGGTAATATGCGGGATACTGGTCCTTCTCTGCCTCCAACAGTAGCTCCGCACCGGACAGATTTCCCAAAACTATATATAGATACTGCTTTTTTCTGCGGTACTTTCTTTGCTGCCTGACAGTCATTTCCCGCTCCCGCAGTCTTTTAAGTACAAACAATGCGCCGATATCATCCTTTTTGAAGCTCTGCCTGTCACTGAGCCGGGAGATTTTTATAAATGCACATTCCACCCTTAAGTATCTGTACAGCATATATCCGCACAGAACCAACACGCAGCAAAGGAACCATGATGACAGGTCTGTCTCCGTAAAAAGCAACTGCCGGCAGATAACACCTAATTCTAAGATACCCATGATACAGGTCAGGGTTACTTTTATATACCGGGGCAATTTTTCCTTTTCCCAAGCATAAAGGCATACACCGACTGCCAGCACACCGCAGGACGCAGGCAGAAAATACGGCGTCCCCACGATATATTCTTCAAAGAGCGTTTTTAACATATCATACAATACATCCATGAAAAGTAGTTATTCCTCCTGCATATGATATGTCGGCACCATTTTCGCCACCATAGGTCTGATGTCATCGTCATTTTCATAGCTGATTTCTGCCAGTTGTTCAAGCTGGACAAAAAATTCCTGCATATCAAAGGGAATCGGCTTACCGATATGAATCAAGTCATTATCAGTCTTTTCCAGCCCTTCTTCCTCCATCAGCTTCTCTTCATAAAGCTTCTCGCCCGGGCGAAGTCCCGTATAGACCACCTGAATATCCTTATCCGGCCTAAAGCCTGACAGCTTAATCAGGTTTCTCGCCAACGTATCTATCTTCATTGGCTCTCCCATATCCAAGACAAAGATTTCCCCGCCCTTGGCATAGGTGCCTGCCTGCAGCACCAGACTGACAGCCTCCGGAATTGTCATGAAATAACGGATAATGTCGGGGTGCGTTACCGTGACCGGTCCCCCCGCCGCAATCTGCTTTTTGAACAGCGGAATCACGGAGCCATTGCTCCCTAGTACATTGCCAAAACGGACGGCCACAAACTCTGTGCTGCTTCCCGGCATTTTCGCCATATCCGGCATCTCCTCCGGCGCCTCACTGTCCTTTGCAGCCGCTGCAAAAACAGCTACAGCCTCCGCTGACGGGCTGTCCATACTGTCTACCGGATAGTCCATACCATCGGTTTTGCTTCCATGCGCGTGTATAAGCGGAAGCTTATTCTCAAGCCCCGCCTTGCTTACCATATCCATGCTCTGAATCACCATCTCACAAAGCCGCTTACTGGCTCCCATAATATTAGTAGGGTTCACCGCCTTATCCGTACTGATCAATACAAAACGCTCACAGCCGTATTTCATCGCCATATACGCCGTCTTATATGTACCGATGACGTTATTCTTAATTGCCTCACAGGGACTGCCCTCCATCAGCGGCACATGCTTATGGGCAGCCGCATGGTAAACAATCTGCGGACGGTAGCTGTCAAAAATATTTTGCAGCCTCCGGCTGTCCCGGACAGAGCCAATCAGCACCATCAGGTTCAGGTACGGGTATTTGTGTCTTAGTTCCTGTTCAATATCATAGGCATTATTCTCATAAATTTCAAATATAATCAGCCGTTCAGGGCGATGCCCTGCAATCTGCCTGCAAAGCTCACTGCCGATGGAGCCGCCGCCGCCGGTCACGAGAATGGTTTTTCCCCTCAAATGTCTTAGAATTCCCTCAACATCCGTTTGAATTGGCTCCCTGCCAAGCAAATCCTCCACTGAAACATCCTTCAGCTTACTGATGGAAACCTCCCCGGTCACCAGTTGATATACTCCGGGCAGACTTTTTAGCTCGCACCCCGTCTCCTTGCATATATTTAAGATATCTCTCTTTTCCTTTGCGCTGGCAGAGGGAATGGCATATAAGATTTGGTCAATTTTATATTTTTCAACACAGAGTAAAATATCATCCCTGCCACCTACTATCGGCACACCGTCTATTTCCCTGCCCTGCTTGCCCGCATTGTCATCAATGACACAGCAAGGCTTTACATGGAGCTCCGGCGCTCTTAGCAGCTCGCGAATCAAGATTCTGCCGGACTCTCCCGCACCGATAATCATAGCCCGGTGCTTCGGAGCCGCTTCATCCTCCTTTACCCGTCGGCTTCGTTCCAACAATATAAACCGATAAGCAAACCGGATGGCAACCATAAGCACAAACTGGGTCACTGCTCCAATCATATAATAAGAAATCGGCATCCGTTGTAAAAAAAGGGTAATCCCAAGAATCTGAAATAAAGTAGTATAAAGAGACGCCTGGGTTACCCGCTGCAGCTCTGTAAAGCTGGCAAACCGCCAGATACTCTTGTACAGACGCAGCGCCCAGAACACAATAACACAAAACACTGTATACCATGGTGCAAATTTAAAAAATGCATTCAGATACATTTCACTAATCATTGAATACTGAAAATCAAACCGCAGCCACAGCCCAAAAAAATATGCAAAATTCACGGTTAAGATGTCATAAAACATCAGATATAATGTTGACAAATGCCCGTGCAGCATCCCCTGACTATTCCTTTGTATTTCCGGCCTTTTCTCCCTGTTCATCGTTTCCGTACTCCCCATAATAGTTTCCGTAATACCTGCCGTAATATTTACCGTAGTAGCCTTTACCCGCTACCTCTACCTTATTCATAATCGTACCCAGAATCCGGCAGTCTGCCTTTTCCAACTGCTGCTTCACCTTCTGCACAATCTTATAGCTCACCGTATTGCTGGCAATGACAATCACTGCACCGTCACACTGCTTTGCCACAATCGCTGCATCAATGACACTGCCAAGGGGCGGACAGTCAATGATAACATAATCATATTCCTCCTTGCCATGCGCAAGCAGGGCAGAAAATCTTGCGTTTCCCAACAACTCTGTGGGATTGGGTGCCACCTGCCCGGTAAAAATGGTGTGCATATTTTCTATATTGGTCTCATAAATAATATCCTTTAATTCCTTCTGACCGGAAAGATAATGGCTCAGCCCACTTACCTCCGTATCCACGCCATGCCGGTTCAGCAATACGGACTTACGGATATCCGCATCTATATACAATACCCTTTTACTGTCCTCACAGAAGGTCTTCGCTAATTCAAAGGATACTGTGCTTTTCCCTTCATTCGGCGTTGCCGAGGTAAATGCAATGGTCTGGATATCATCTCCTAAAAACTGTATATTGGTACGGAGCGCCTTGTAGGATTCTCTCGCCCTGTAATCTAATTCATCCAATTTTTCATAGGATACTTTCTTCATAGCCTGTTCTCCTTATAATTGTATTGCCCTTTGCCGGGCTGCAGCCTAAGATGCTTTCTTTTCCTTGCCGCTGCTTTTATGGCTTCGTCTTTTTGTATTCTTTTTACCGCTCTTATTCGCTGATTCATAGACAGGAATATTTCCAAGATTCGTAAGTCCCAGATACTTCTCTGCATCCTCTGCACCCTGAACCGCATCATTTAACAGGTGCATTACAATTATGATTCCCGCTGACAAAAGAAATCCCAAAAAAGCGCCAATTAATACATTCCTCTTGAGGCTTGGACTCACCGGATTTTTTGCCACTACACCCTTGTCAATGTCATGCGGAAGGCTGGTCTCCATAATCTCTGCCGTTTCCCTTGCCGTCACATCTGCATATTTGTCCACAATGGTTTTCGCCATGTAAGGATCAGCGTCCTGGATTGTCAGGGACAAAACACGGGTATTGTTCTCGTTATAAAGTGAAATCCTGCCAAGAAACTGTTCATAGGTTTCGTCAAGCTCCAGTTCCTCAATCACCTGCTCAATCACCTTTCGGCTCTTGGCAATTACCATATAATCCTGGGTAAGCTGGCTCCCCAGTTGAATATCCGTCAAAGATGTAAGGGTGGTAGATTTCGATATGATATAAAGCGATGCCGTGGACGAATACATTGGTGTGATACACAGTGTTGTAATCAATACCGCAATCACCGCACCCGCCACCGTAGTGCCAATCAGAATCCATATTCTGGATAATAGCGTAAAAATTATCTCCCTTAAATCAATTTCAATTTCATCTTGCTCGTAACGCTGTTCCATAGCCTTCCTCTTTCTTTTTTGTATTTTCTGTATTTCACCGTGCTCCACATACATGCGTATACAGACCTCATGTAAAATACCCTGAACTACAGATACTTATTCTCTAACATAAGCTCTCCGTTTCCATGAAGCATCATCTCCATGCTCTCTGCATCCAGCTTCTTTCGCATCCATTCTATCGTCTGCTGCACATAGGGCGCCCGGTCATCCAGATTGTGCGCATCCGTACCGATAACGCTGATATAACCCTCTGTCACCAGTTTTCTGCACCACTTCGTCTGTCCGTCAAACATACTGCCCGTCATACTGTCTGCATTCATCTGGAGATATGCACCATTCTCCGTAAGCTCTGCAATGCGGTCAAGCTGCCTGGTCAGGCACTGATACCGCTCCACATGAGCAATAACAGGACGGTATCTGCCCTGCACAAATTCCCGCACAGCACCATACAACTCATTATACGAAACTCTTGGAGAAAATTCAATCAAAACATACTTTGTATCGGCCATTGTGCAAATATTACCAGCTCTGACCTCATCTAATGCACCCTTCGTATAATAAATTTCGTTTCCCAAATACAGCTCCAAATCCGGATACTTTATATTCGCTTTCGGCGCAAAATCCGAGAATATCCTACGAAAATCTACTGCCTTATATTTATTTTTCCCTACATAGTAATGAGGGGTGAGTATCATTTTCCGTATCCCCTGACTATAGGCGATACCCAGCATCTCCATGGACATTGCTTCATCCTTTGCACCGTCATCTACTCCCGGCAGGATATGGCAATGCATATCCAAAACATACATAATTATCTCTCCTAATCACAGACAATAGCATGCACATTACCCAACAAAATATAACACTTCATTGAACGTGCAGTGCACCTATGTTTCCGCAATCTTTCTCTGCCTTAACAGTTTCATCAAAAAATACAGACAGATGCCTGCCATAATCCCTATAATACCCACAACAAATGTGATTACCATTCCCCGCTGCAGATAGTCTACAATAAATAAAAACAGATATTCCGGGTTCATGCGAAGTCTTGTATACGGCTTCCACACCAAAAGCCCACCGGAAAGCAAAATTACCAAGCCGGCTCCGGCAATACATGCCCTGCTGATATACCTGACACCTCTGTGCCGATACCTGTCCATGGCAACAAGAATTACCATCATACTAATCATGTTCACAAAATAAAGCAGCAGATTTCCCCGTAAAATGTCATTCATGCTGAGACGGATTCCATAAATGCTGGAACCGATTACATCCTTCGTATAGCTTTCCATATTTGTGATAGCCGCCTCCTTAATATATGTGGAAACCGGCTCCGGCAAATCCACTTCGGCAATCTTCTCGGTAAACTTCTCTTCCAAAGAATTAGCAGAAAAAACAGACTCCGACCCCTCTAAGCTCGCCTGCACCATGGACTTGGCCACACCCAAAAACCTCTCGTAGGTCATTGGCTCCAACATCGTATCCACCGCTTCCTCCGGAAGTGCGGAAAGCTCCTCAGAAAGATTGTCCATCATCGTATCATAAATATATCTGTAATACCCGCTGGATGTCAAATGGTCCTGTACGAAGGCATTCCGAAACAGACTGGTTCGCACGCCAACCAGCAGAAAACCTGCACCAAGCTGCAGGGCAAGCAGCACCGTGAATACATAACCTACAATGTAACGTATCTGTTTTCGTCTCTTATGATTCACATAATATTTACTGTGTGCTCTGCTGCGCTTCTTTTTTTGCCCCGGAAAGCATTTTGCAAGCAAAAGCAGCAGCAACAGCAGCAAAAGAACGGTGGAAAATACAAGCTGTATTGTAAACACGCCACGGTTATACCTCGCCACCTCTCCGGGATACTCAATGGACGGAAGTCGGATGCCCTGCCCTGACGATGGACTGTAATAAATCATAGCGTTTTGTTCTTCATCATAGACGAGTGTTCCGAGCGCATCCTGCTCGTCCACCTGCTCAATTACCGTCTCCGTCGTTGTTGCCTGCACATCAGACGTGGCGGCAGCCGGCTCGGTAGTTTCCTCTGTCTCCTCTTCTGTCTCTTCCTCCGTGGTGGTCTCCGTATTTTCTGTTGTCTCCTCTGTGGTATCCTCCCCATCGCCGGAAACCTTATACAGATAACCTGACTCCACACCCTCTGCGACGTTACCGTATATCTCACTGATAACCTTGTCCGCCTGTTCTGCAGTTAAATCCACATCATCCGATGACAGATATGCCTTAAGCTGGCTGATATAAGAGTCCTGTGCCCGATAAGTCTCCCCGTTGTACTCAAAGGTACCGCTGGCGACAGCAATCACCCGCGCCTCATTTCCGTTGATATCTCCGGCAAGCACCGGCACTGCCGTGAATAATACAGCCATCCCCACCAGGCACACAGACATTATGCAATTTCTAATTTTATTTTTATGCTTCATCACGATTTCCTTTTTTATGAGCCCTGTCCGCTAAAAAAATACATCTGCCGGCAATGCAGCATATATTTTTTTAATTGGCAGGTCAAAATAACACAAAGCCTGAGATTCTCTCTCATAGCAAGAAACCTCTCCGGCACAAATCAACATGTAAATGGGGCTGTCACGATATATGTAACAGCCCCACTATAATGTCTAAGCATCTTTTATAAGATAATGTATCTTAGTACTCAACAATACCTGCAGACTTCATCATCTCAAATACCGGTGAAAGTGTACCCTCACCTACAACAACGATTGTGCCGTTCTCCAGACGCATCTGAACTACGGTATCTCCATCCTTGAATGTAGAGTACTCAGCCTCGCCGCCTAACTTGATATCAGAAATGGTAGCCTTTGCAGTACCGTTCTCCAGTGTAATGGAAGCAGCAGCGTTTACTGCAAGCTTCTTATTCTGAATAGCCTCTGCAACCGCTAAGATATCAGCAGCCTCCTCGCTTACAACCGTAAAGCTTGCCTTCTTGTCAGCAGCCTTTGCAATGATCGTCTCCTTTGTTACTGCAGCACCAGTTGCATCTGCATATGAAATAACACCTGCGTCATACTTCACTACATATGCCTTGTCGTTTACAGTGAAGGTCATTGTCTTATTCTTTAACTTATCTAACTCATCCTTGCAGAGCTTAGCAGCAGCCTCAAGCTCGTCTAATAAAGTCTTAGCATCCTTCGTTGTCAGGGACATGGTAGCCTTAGCGCCAGCCTTTACCTTAACAACCGTAGTCTTTGCCGGCTCCGGCTTAACAGTTACAGTGATGGTAGCCTTCTTGTTAGAGCCGTCCTTTGCTGTTGCAGTAATCTTTGCCGTACCCTCGGCAACTGCAGTTACAACACCCTTAGCACTAACCTTAGCAATCTTTGTATTAGAAGATGTGAATGCAACCTGATCGCAAGTATTCTTCTTGCTCTTGTTCTCAACCTTAACAGAGAGAGCCTCTGACTTCTGTCCTACAGTCAGCTCAATGTCCTTGCCGTCATTTAAAACAACCTTGCTTGCAGGATTTACAATCTTAAACTTAACCTTTACAGACTTCTTAGAGCCGTCCTTTGCAGTCATGGTAATCGTAGCGGTCTTGCCTGCTGCGCCAACTGCCTTTACAACACCCTTCTTGGTTACTGTAAGTACCTTCTTATTTGAAGTCTTATATGTAACATTCTTGTTTGAAGTGCTTGCCGGTGTAAATACCGGAGTAAGGGTCTTTGTCTTTCCCTTCGGAATCAGATAAGCGCCGCTTACCTTGTATGCCTTGGCAACATTCTCAGAAACCTTGGTAGCCTTCTGCGTTACCTTAATCTTTAACTGAGAACTTGCAGTCTTGCCGGTCTTATAAGTAGCCTTTACTGTAATTGTAGCAGTACCGCCTGCCTTAACCGTCAAAGTTGCCTTTGTCTTGCTGGCACCCTTCTTTA
Source organism: uncultured Clostridiaceae bacterium (assembly GCA_947175805.1). GTDB lineage: Bacteria > Bacillota > Clostridia > Lachnospirales > Lachnospiraceae > RGIG6919. The sequence continues at coordinate 531 of CAMWOF010000060.1, read as the reverse complement.
CGCTAACAACCTTTGTGTTAGAGGAAGTAACCTTTACGGACTTAACAGCACTGCCGCTTGCCTTGTACTTCAGGGTAATTGTCTTGTTCTTTGCATTGCGTGTTACTGTATATGTACTCTTCTTTGTAGGCGCTGTAATCGTAACCTTATTCTTTGCAGCATCTACAGGTGCTGGTGAAACCATCACCAATGAAGCAGCCATAGCAGCAGATAACACTAATGCACCGAGCTTCTTGATGTTTTTCATAAACTCAAACCTCCATTTTTTTCTTGATATAGTTTTTTCATGCATTTACGATTATAGCCCCGGTTTATAGAAATGTCAAGCAATAAGATACTTCTATTTTCTTCTATTTTCTTAAGATTTTTTAATCAAAAGCGCAAAAAGCACGAAAGATTTTCTTTTTTTTATTCTTTATTGTTGACAATGCACAATACCCGCCGCTTTTATACCTGCGCTGTGCAGACGCTTTGACTGTAGAAGTTGACATTTTTTCCATATATTCCTATAATTATGTAATGCCCTCATTT
>CAMWOF010000059.1 GCA_947175805.1 uncultured Clostridiaceae bacterium | reverse complement strand
GGATTATATGTTCCGGCTTAATAGTGTATTTTTGTTTGGAAAATGGGGAAGTTTGTGTTATTATAGTAGTTAAGGTATTTTACTCTCTTTAGTCAAGGAAAAGAAAGGGGCATATTTATATGAAAGATATAGTTTCTATAAATAAGGATATAGATAATCGTATTAAGAAACATGGATATGATAACTGTTTATATCATTATACATCAATAGCTGCGCTACATAACATTCTAAAGAATAAGCAATTTTGGCTTGGAAATACAGCGACAATGAATGATAGAAAGGAAGTCAAATATTTTATTGAGTTGTTGAGAGATGCATTACGTGAGAACATTCCTGCGGATAAACTGATCCTATGTGATGAATTCTTTCAAAAAGTATTTGAGCGCATAGATAATGAATATCCCTATGCAATGTGTTTTTCAAAATTGGAAGATGATGCTGCACAGTGGGAAAGATATGCAGATAATGCTGAAGGGGTTTGTATTGTTTTTAATACCAAGAACATCATGTGTGCCTTTTATGAAGTATATCTCTTGTTTGGGGATATGTATTATGATTTTGATATTAAGGAGCATCAGCACTATAAAATCCTGTTTGATTACTTTATGACGGGGAGGCTGAATGGATTTAGCAATGAAAACGGTCAGGTAGATAATGCCATAGCTTGTGGGTATTCTCATAAACATCGCAGTTTCAGAAGCGAACAAGAAATACGGGTGGTAAACTTATGGAGTTATATTCCGAAACACGCAACTGTCGAAACAGAATGTGTGCGTGGAATAATAAAGAAATTTATGAAGTTCGATATGGAAAAACGCTGTGCAGAAGTTGGCTTAACTTTTGAGGATTTGTTTGAGGGAATTGTAATAGGTCCTAAATCAGCACAGGATATTGGTAGCCTACAGTCATTTGTTGAAGAGAAAGGATATGCTTCTTTGAAGGGTAAGATTAGCAAATCCGATTGCCCATTACGTTGAACTATTGCGGCAGTACCCCATTCCTGTTATGCTTTTACTGCGTTTGACAGCATCAACTTGGGTGCATTTTTTTACATTCGGAATGGGTGGATTTCTGTTCTGAGGTTCTTTTGCTGAAAAGTATGAGGATTTCGCCAAATAGTGTATGAGTAAAGCGGTAAAAGCTGAATAGGAAAATGATAAGACAAGGGAGAGGGCTGTAATAGGCTCTTTTTCTATTTTCAAGCAATTCATGATATTCTTTATTTCTAAAATGTAATATTCTTGCAAAACACCCCAATGCACATAAAACCATCTTTTTCTATCAGATAATACCGACAGGAAATAGAGCCGATAAAACTGAAAAATGAAGATATTTTACAAGACGCAGGAAAAAATAAGAGGTAAAATGGCTCTTGACAAGGAGGTAATCTACATGAAGAAAGAAACAAGAACAGTGGTATATGATGATGAATTAAGGATTGAAGCATACCGCTTTGAGGGAATCGTGCAGCCTTTTCCGAGCCATTTCCATGAACATTATGTCATAGGATTTGTGGAGAAGGGGGAGCGCGTACTTTCCTGCAGGGACAGGGAATATGCCATAGAGGAAGGAAACATCGTACTTTTCAATCCGGGGGACAGCCATGCCTGTGTACAGAGTGACGGAGGGACATTTGATTACCGGGGCGTCAACATCTCAAAGGAGATCATGCTCGATCTGGCGGAGGAAGTCACGGGGAAACGGGAACTTCCGGGATTCTCGGAAAATGTTGTTTATGATGAGGAGGCAGCCTGCCACCTGCGGCCGCTCCATGAGATGGTCATGAAAGGGACAGGGGAATTTAAGAAGGAGGAAACCCTGCTGTTCCTGCTTTCGTATCTTATCCAGAATTACGGGCAGCCCTTTGAAAGCTGCATCCCGGAGTGCAGGCAGGAGATTGAAAGAGCCTGTGAATACATGGGTGAGCATTTCACGGAGCGCATCTATTTAGACCAGATATGCCGTCACGCAGGGCTTAGCAAGTCAACGCTGCTGCGGGCCTTTACAAAAGAAAAGGGAGTCACGCCGTACCGTTATCTTGAGACAATCCGTATCAATGAAGCAAAAAAACTGCTCTCGGAAGGGATTCCTCCTGTGGAGGCGGCAATCAGGACAGGCTTTTCAGACCAGAGCCATTTTACGAATTATTTCAATCAGTTCATAGGGCTTGCACCGGGGACTTACCGTGAAATATTCTCAGAAAAAGACGGGGACGGTGGACAGCATGGGAAATAGGAAGTCAGCCGGGCATCTGGCGGCGCTGTTCACCATCATCATTTGGGGAACAACATTCATATCCACCAAAGTCCTGCTTACGGATTTCAGACCCGTTGAAATCCTGTTCTTCCGCTTTGTCATGGGTTTTGTGGCATTGTTTCTGGTCTGCCCACATCGGCTGAAAGCTGTGAGCCGCAGGCAGGAGGCGACATTCGTACTGGCGGGGCTGTGCGGGATATGCCTGTATTATCTGCTGGAGAATATCGCCCTTACATACACGATGGCTTCCAATGTGGGTGTTATCATATCGGTTGCTCCGTTTTTCACAGCGATACTGTCGCGGCTATTCCTGAAATCGGAAGGGAAGCTGCGGGCAAACTTCTTCATCGGTTTTGTGGTGGCAATGGCAGGTGTTGCGCTGATCAGCTTCAATGGCTCTGAACTGGAGCTGAACCCTGTGGGTGACCTGCTGGCAGTCCTGGCGGCTTTTGTATGGGCGTGTTATTCCATACTGACAAGGAGGATCAGCAGCTTCGGGTATCCGGTCATCCTTACCACACGCAGAACATTTTTCTACGGCATACTTTTCATGGTTCCGGCACTATTTCTATTTGATTTTAGAATCGGGATGGAGCGATTTGCTGATATGACGCATCTGCTTAATATCCTGTATCTTGGATTGGGGGCGTCCGCACTCTGTTTCGTCACATGGAACCTTGCGGTGAAGGCGCTTGGTGCAGTGAAGACCAGCGTTTATATTTACATGGTTCCCGTCATAACAGTGGTGACATCCGTTCTGGTGCTGAAAGAGCCGGTGACATGGATTTCTGCCGTTGGGACGGTTATGGCAGTCGCAGGGCTTTTCCTTTCTGAATACAGCGGAAAGGAGAGCCGGAAAAATGAATGAACCCGCGCAAAGGTGTGAGGAGCAGATCATCAGCTTGTTTCAGGACAGAGAAACACAGATCTGCCAGGGATGGATACTGAAAAAAATGGGAGGCTGTCTTTTGGTCTACCCTCTGTATTATAAGTATTCACAGGGGAATATCCCGGACAATATACGGAAATGCGAGGAAATCAGCCGACGGAGCGGGCTGGCCTGTGTGTTCCGTATTGTGGAACATACCAATTACCACCTGAGTTCCATACTTACAGACAATGGATATGTGCTAAAAGAATGCGGTGTGGTAGGTGAATGGAACCTTACAGAAGATGCCGGAAATTTGTACGCTCTAAGAAAATCACAGGACAGTGTGTTCCTTAAAAATGGGACGGGAAAGGAAAATGCAGAGTATGTCATGGCAGATGCGGACACGGTTATTGGCATAAAGCGGCAGGAACTTTTATTCCTGCCGGACGGGAATCTGCCATGTGAGGGCATAGAAAATATCCTGCGGTTTTCAGTTGATAATGGAGTTACAAGGATACTGGCAGATATTCCGGGAAAGGAAGAACTGCCGGAACAATATGGGCGGGCAGGCTTTCACAGAGCCTATCTGTACCGCTGCTATCAAAAGGAGGATATGGAAAATGGATTTACAGAATGAGAAATGTGTCATGGTGATTGACGAGAACCTGCCGCTTGGCATAATTGCAAACACGGCGGCTATCATGGGCATTACGCTTGGAAAGCAGATGCCGGAAGTTGTAGGTGCAGATGTGTATGACAAGACAGGCAACGGGCATTTGGGGATTATTGAATTTCCGGTGCCAATCTTAAAAGGTAATGTGGATGTGATCAAAGCCATTCGTGAGAAGCTGTATGAGCCGGAATTTTCAGAACTGACGGTGGTTGATTTCTCCGATCTGGCACAGGGCTGCAAGACCTATGATGAGTTTATAGAAAAAATGAAGGATGTTTCAGAAGCGGAACTGAATTATTTTGGGATCGCCATCTGTGGTGCAAAAAAGAAGGTCAACAAATTAACAGGGAGTATGGCATTGTTGAGATAGTGTATAAAAAGCAAGGCCGCCGCAGATGGCTCACCACCATATGCGGCGGTCTGCTATTTCCATAGGAAGGCCGGAAATTACTTGGAATGTGGGGAACTTAGAGGTAATATGCAGACACGCCTTTATAGTCGTTTGGTGCAATTTATGGGAGTTTCGTGCAATGGGATTTGATGGGATATCCCAAAATCCGATATTATGTATGAAGGAGGTCGATGCAATGAAGATAGCAATCTGCGATGACAGGGAGGATGACCGCGGCGCGCTTAAGGCGCTGCTGGAAGCATACGGACAGGATTTTGAGATAAGGGAATACGGCTCTGGGAAGAGCCTGTGCGGGGATATGGATTATATACGGGAATGCGGCATCGTTTTCCTTGACATCAACATGGACGGCATGGACGGCCTGGATGCGGCAAGGCAGATAAAGGCGGAATGCCCGAAGGTGCATATCGTGCTGGTCACGGCCTATGTGAACTATGCGCTGGATGGGTACAAGGTAAAGGCGAGCCGTTTCCTCTTAAAGGATGACCTGGAACAGACACTGCAGGAGTGCATGGATGACATCCTGTGGGAAATCCGGCAGGAGGAGCGGGTGGTAGAGTTCGGCTTTGTGGAAGGGAATATACGGCTTAAGGCGGACGACATCATCTATATCGAGACGAGTAAACACAAGAATGTGTTCTATACGAAAGAACAGACATTCAGTATTTACAAAAAGATGGATGAGCTGGAGGAGGACTTGAAGGGGATGGGATTTGTGCGGATACATCAGAGTTTTCTCATTAACATGAAGTACATCGAGAGGATCAGCAGCTACGTCATGAGCCTGACCACGGGGAAGGAGATATCCGTGCCGAAGTCAAGGTATCCGGAAGTAAAGAGGCAGTACACATTGTTTAAGGGGGCGGAGTGACTATGGAGAGGATTATTGTTTCCTGCTTCATCATGGCGGCAGAAACATGGGGAAGTCTGTATTTCTTTGACACTTTTATGGAACAGAAGAAAATAGGAAAGATAGGAAAATATAGGTACTGGCTACTTTTTCTTATGATTGCGGCTGCTGTATTCATAAACCGATGGATAGACGCCAGTATATGGAAATTGTTTTTAGTGGTATCTGCGTTCATTGTATTTTGTATGCTGTTTTATCGTGTCCGGTGGAAACAGAGCCTTTTCTTTTCCGGGCTTAATTACTGTCTGATATTACTGACAGATTTTTTGCTGGTGCAGGTGGGGAGCATATGGATTTCACGGGATTTCATGCAGGATGGGGCGTATGCGCTTAAATACCTCCTTCTGGCGCTGATTGCAAAGATGACATGGCTGAGCCTGCTTTTCATACTGCGGAAGATATGGAAAGGCAGGAATGATTATGGCGGGCTTTCAAACGGGGAGTGGATAAGATTAGGCATAATGCCGTTGTTTACCATGATAGCCCTGTTTACCTTGCTTTTCTGTTACAGCAATGAGAAAAGGGTACAGGTGGTATATCTTTTCCTTGCGGCAGGGCTGATCATGATGAACTTCCTTGTGATGGGTCTGATGCAGGACATCCTTGTGAAGGGGGAGCTGCTGCGGGAGAACGCGCTGACAGACCAGAAGAAGGAGAGCCAGCTTGCGCATTACCGGGATATGCAGGCGGTCTATGAGCGGCAGGGGAGGAAAATGCACGACTATAAAAACCAGATAAGGACAATGCAGGTGCTGTTAAAGGAAGGCGATGTGCAGGCCGCCGCCGAACTTGCGGAGAGGCTGACGGAGAGCATATCCATGGAGATGGCGGCGGTCAACACGAACCACCCTGTCGTGAACGCAGTCCTGAACCAGAAGTTCCATGCCGCAAGGGAGCAGGGTGTGTCCATGATATTCCGGGTAAGCGACATGAGCGGGATGCGGCTGGACGGGGAGGAGACGGTGATCCTGCTTTCCAACCTGCTGGACAACGCCATCCGTGAATGCGTGAAGGTCGTGCGCAGGGGGAGGAAAGCCGTCATAAACATCAAGCTGGTGCAGGAAGGCGGGAAGCTGATCTTTTCCGTAAAAAACCCCGTTGCGGAAAAGGTGCAGGTCACGGACGGCATTGTCCTGGATTCCAACGGAGGGATGCATGGTGTCGGCCTTATGAACGTAAAGGCGGTGGTGGATAAATACGGCGGCGATTTTGCCATCTCCTGTGACCAGGAAAAGTTCCAGGCGGTGGTGATGATATAAACTTTATGGTCATTTCGTGCAATTTATAGTCACTTGGTGCAATCCAGGTTTGAAAACGGGATGCACCTGCCGACAATTTTTATGAAGCGGTAAATTATGTGTGTTTAACGAAACAGGCATAAAAGTTTATGAAAGGAGAAGTGAAGATGGATTTTGGAGTGACAGGTAAATTAGGAGGGTACTATCTGGCAGAGCAGTACCGGAAGAATGTGGCGGCGGGCAAGAGCGATGGCGTGAGCTTTGCAGAGCTTGCGGCAGCAAAGGCGGCGGAGAAAGTGACAGGACAGTCGAATGTGTCAGGGATGAGTTTTAAGGATATGTGGCAGGCGAAGTACCCCGGAGCATACTACCATGTAATGGATGGTTCAGCGATATCGCAGGGAGCATGGGACAGGAATGATTTTCCGCTTGAAAAATTCTTTCAGGATAATACCGATGCATCTGTATTAAATTGGAAACCGACAGGAGCTGAGCCGGAAGCAACCAGTTCGCAGGTACAGTCACGGTGGAATTCTACTTTAGGGCAAAAGTCGATTATTGTACCGCCGGAATTAGAGGAAAAGATGAAGAATGATCCCGAACTGGCCAAGAGGGTAATGGCGAATGTTGAAAATTTTATTACCACATATACAGCAACTTCTGTCAGACCGGGCAGGGTATGTTCATGGCTGATTTCGCTTGATGAAAATGGAGAAATTGAAAAATATCATGTAATAGGGGGCGGCGGTAATATATCTGGGCCGACAGAGGAGCAGCAACGCCAGTTTGAAGCGGAGCAGGCGGCAAAGAAGAAAAGGCGTGAGGAATATGCCCGTCTGAATGAGGAAGCTGCCCTGAAACGCAAGCTGATGGAGCAGGAAGAAGATGCAAGATATTATAAGACCAGTACAGCAAAAAAGGCGGTTTCGGCTGCGGCTTATACATATGAGCAGAACATCATGGAAGCGGCGGGGATTTTGAAGTAAAAGGGGATAACTGCTCGGACTTATTACAAGGGAGCAGGGGCAACTCTGAATGACAGAGGAGTTGTAGCAGGAATTTTGATTAGGAAGGAGAAGAATTATTATGAGTATTTTAGGAGTAAACGGTGCTTTGGCGGGTGCATACCAGTATGCGAACAGGACACAGAAAACCACCACAAGTGGGGTAAGTTTCACAGAGCAGTTACAGAGAACGGGAGAGGCGGCAGATACATCAAAAGTGGAAGCCTATCAGAAGTATCTGGAACAGAAGTATGGGCCTATTATGGTGCAGAATGTTGGCAGTGACCAAAGGAGCATGGATGCGTTGGGAACGGGGACATATGGGATGAATAATATTGCAATCGCTCCAAATATTTTGGAGGAGATGGCAAATAATCCGGAGAAAGCGGCACATTATGAAAAAATTATAGACGACTTTTTCGCTTCACAACCTATGGTAAAAGCGCAGATGGCGGCAGGAGGATTTGAAATTCAGTCGTATGGTGTGGTCATTCATCCAGACGGTACAGCGAACTATTATGTCTGTGGTGATGTATCGCCTGAAAAAAAGGCAAAGATAGAAGCCCAGATGAAGGCTGAAGATGAGGAGAAAGCAAAACGCAAGCAACAATATCGTGAACAGAGCGAAAAGGCGGCTGAGAAGCGGAGGATAGAAACGGAGCTGGCATACAGACGGCAGAATATGGCGAAGTTCTTTGCCAATCGTACAGCGGATGCAAGCAGGGTTACATATGCGGGAACACCGGAGACTATGAGTTACGTGATTGCTGCTTATGAAATGAGTGCTTCATCTATGCCGGGTATTTTGAAGTAAAGCAGGATATGCCCGGACTTACTATAAGGGGGCATGGGCGGCTCTGAATGACAGAGGAGCCGCCACAGATAAGAGAAATGAAACTTTTTTGAAGGCTGTTTCGTGTTATAAGCGGATGGCAGATTTTTAGTGAAGGGAGGTGTTTGTCATGAAGTTTGACAGGGGAAGTTAGGTAGTATGTTTACATGAAGCAATAAACTGCTCGGACTTATTATGAGAGAGCAGGCGTGGTTCTGACCGACAGAGGGATCACCATTAAAATAATTGATGACAATGGAGGACTTAAAAAATGAATGTAAATGGAATAGGGACAACAGGATATCCGGCATGGCAGGGAACAAGAAAGGCAGAAAGCAGTACGAAGGGTGATTTCGGGGCGAATGTGAAAACAACAAGAAATGTAGTACATATTACCCCGGATGCATTATTTTCTATCTATGATGCGAAGACAGGAGAAAGTGCAAATGTATATAAGGCAGATGATTATTCAGAGGAGAATCCGCTTTATCTTGTAAAAGGCATGGATAAAAACGGAAATGAATATGAGCAGACAGTAGATGTAAGCAAGGTGAATCCAAATAGCTGCTCTTACACGGAGATGCTTGCGCTAAATGCGCATACCGGAAATAAATCGGACAGCAATTTCCTCAGCATGGCTATTATGAAGGATAAAGCGGGCACTGCTTCCTATCAGGACAAAGCGGATTATCTCTCGGCGGCATATGCGCTGATGAATGATATGAAAACGCTTGGAAATTGGGACGGGTATCTGCGGTATGGCAAATGGATCAATGATATTCTGACTTTCTGCAAAAACAAGTCATAGTTAAGCAAGAAGCCTCACGGAAGTATATCAGTAATGTATTTCTGTACGAAGTAATGTATTGCTTGGACTTATTGAGAGAGCAGAGACGGCTCTGACTGACAGAGGAGCCGTGATCCTAAAATAATGGAGGAATAAAAGAAATGAGCATTAGTGGAATAGGAGCAGTAGGATACCCGGCAGCAGGGTATGAAACAAGAAGGGCGCAGAGGAACACATTGGGAAGGAATTATACTGACCAGATGTGCGGCATGGTTCAGACCACGCAGATGAGCAGTGGCACATTTGAGTTACATATTTCAAATGATAAAGATGGAAAGGCAATCGGCTCAGTGTGTGGGGCTGATTATTCCCTTACAGTTTACCAGCCGAAGGAATTTGATCCTGCAAACCCGGTATATAAGGTGAAAGTATGGGATAAAAGTGGAAATGTGACAGAGCGCATGGTGGATGTGTCAAAGGTTGATACAAAGAGCAGTGACTATATTGATATGTTCGCATATTCCAGCCATTTATCAGCAAGCGGAGAATGCCCAAGCGCACAGTCTGCTTTTATAAAGGCAGGGGCAAACCAGCACGGCGCTGACAACAAAACTCATGATGATCTGTTTGGAATGGCAGATTGGATCAGCGTTTTGAAGGATGCCATGCAGACACAGTATGATGCCGGGAATCTGAAAGGATATTTGGGCTATAAGCAGTTTTGGGATTTCTTGAATAAATAAGATTAGGTGGCCGGCTTCCCCGGTTTCCGACAGATAGGGGAATCGGGGAGCAGAGACAGCTTTAGAACAATAGAGAGGAGAGATAAAATGCCTTACATTACAGTTGAAAGCGGAGCTTTATCAGATAACCAAAAGGAGGAGCTAATAAAGCGATTGACGGAAGTATCTTCCGAGATTATGAAAGTGCCGCAGGAATTTTTTGTCACGACAATTAAGGAAGTGCCAGATAAAAATTTTGGCATTGGCGGTAAAACCATTGATAAAGTGAAAGCGGAGTATATGCAGAAACATAAGTGATTTTCAAGTAGGAAAGGGATGACAGCGTGGTTACTTTTTACATAGTCCGGCATGGGGAAACCTTGCTGAACAGTCTGGGCAGGGCACAGGGATGGAGTGATTCACCACTTACTGGTAATGGGAAAAAGGCAGCAAAGGACTTAGGGCTCGAAATTAATGGCACTATTTTCCGCGCTGCATATGCGAGTGACACATTAAGAGCTGTGCAGACGGCGGAGTTGATTTTATTAATCAGCGGGAATAGTGATATTAAAGTTCAGAAAGATATGCGGCTGCGGGAATGGTGTCTGGGTTCTATGGATGCAGAGCATAATACAACTTTTATAAAAGCTGTCTCTGCCTGGTTAGGTGTTTCATCATTTGCGGAATTAAAT
>CAMWOF010000058.1 GCA_947175805.1 uncultured Clostridiaceae bacterium | reverse complement strand
CCTCTGACTAATGTAGGGTCAAAAGCCATCTTAAAATCTGCTGACTTTGTTCCCTCTACACTGGTGATAATCGTCTCTAAGTCTTCAGCTACGCCCGCCTCTAAGAAATCTCCCAGTGTCTCCTTCAGGTAACGGACACCCTCGATGTCCGGTGATACATTTTTAAACAGCCCTAAATACTTATCTACACTCTCTTTCGGATAACCCTGATTCACTAAGTCATCGGCAACACCCTCGATACCGATTTTATCCATCTTATCCAAAGTAATAAATACACTGTCATAGTCCTTCTCGGCAAAACCGCTGTATGCCGCCATCGCCTTTAGCAGCTTTCTGTTATTCAGGCGAATCGTAAAATCAGAAAAGCCCACCTTGCCAAGCAATGTAGTTGTCGCTGTAATCAACTCGATTTCCGCAAGAATGGAGGGCTCCCCCAATATATCAATATCACATTGCATAAACTGGCGGTATCTGCCCCTCTGAGGACGGTCTGCCCGCCATACATTCCCCATTTGAAGCGCCTTAAATGGGTTTGGCAAATCATTGGCATTATTGGCATAATACCGGGATAACGGAAGTGTCAAATCGTAGCGCAGCCCTCCATCTACCAGTACATTAACCTCCTCTGCCGAAGCTTTATCCATGGCAGAGGTAAGCTTGTCTCCCCGTTTTAAAATCTTAAAAATCAGCTTTTCATTTTCCCCGCCCTGGTTGCTGGAAAGATTCTCAATGTGTTCTACGCAGGGTGTTTCCATAGATGTGAATCCAAACTGTTTATAGGTCTCCTTTATCAAGCCAATTACATAGTCACGGATTGCCATTTCATTTGGCAGAATGTCCTTCATGCCTGTAACCGGTTTCTTTTTCATTGCCATATTTGTGCCGCTCCTTCCTACTGCATGGTCATAAATTTCTGCTCTTTAATTGCCAGCAATTCTTCCTTAATATCCTCGGTATGGATGACATTCTGAAATGCCAGAAAGATTTTCATATCAAATTCCTTTACCTCATCTATCATCATTTCCGTTGCTTTTTCAAAGGAAAAAGCCTCCCTGTAAGGACGGTCCGATGATAGGGCTGCAAATACATCGCACACCCGGATAATCCTAGCTCCTAACGGAATATCATCCCTCATGAGATTGTAGGGATAACCGGAACCGTCATAATTTTCGTGGTGGTACAGCACCATGTCGCATATATCCTCGGAAAAGCCCTGCTGCTTTAGAATGTCATAGCCTAAGGAGGAGTGCCGCCGTAAATACTGCAATTCCTCTATCTGCATGGTGTTTTCGCTTCTCCCGTAAATGTATCTGCTGATGCGCAGCTTGCCGATATCGTGCAGCATGCCCGCTATCTCAATATCATGGCAGAAACTATGATCCAGCTTCATTTCTCTGGCAACCTTGCCCGCCAAAAGAGATACACACATACCGTGGCGGATTTCATTTTCCATGTCTTTGGCAATGTAAGCGCTCACATCCGCATCCTCCGGGAAGGTGTCCGGTAAAACAGCTCCCTCCAAACTATCTTTTGTTGTATCTGCCTGTCTTATGTCCGTCATTACTGCTCCTTATGTATCCTGCGTATATTCTTCCTTGTTCCCTGTGTATATGCTCACAAATGCAGCATCCTCCGTTTCACAGCAGCGCCCGTTTCCTCTCAAGCATCTCATCGATGCGCCCGATATAATCGTCCACGCATTTCACGTTTTCTACCCGTTCTATGCGGTTCTCCTGATGAAACACCCGCTTGGTGGATGCGCCTGCTCCCAGCGCCAATATATCCATCTTCTCCTCCATGATTAAGATGTTGTAGAGGCACTCCCTGCCCCGAAGGGCGTATCCGATATTTTCCAGATTCCCCGGAATATTTTTCTGACGGTAAAGATAGTAGGGGTGCATATCCATCCTGCGGGCGCAGGCGTCTGCAGAGAGCAGCATTTCATTGGTGCTGCCCTTTATCACGTGCTGATACTGCTCAAGCTGCGCATTTAAATTCGCCGCCCGCTTAATCGCCAGAGAATGTACCGTCAAACTCTCCGGCTGTAGGCGGAACAAGGCCGCCAGCGTCTCCTCCACATGAGACAAAGCCTCGCCCGGCAGCCCCACTATCATATCTGTATTAATATTGTCAAAGCCCATGTCCCTCGCCAGGGCAAAGGTGTCAAGTGTCTGCTGCACTGTATGTGCCCGGCCAATCAGCTTTAGCGTCTCATCGTGCATCGTCTGGGGATTGATGCTGATCCTGCTAATCCCGTGCCGTTTTAAAACCTGCAGCTTCTCTGCGGTAATGCTATCCGGCCTTCCCGCCTCCACTGTAAATTCCCTGACATGGGACATGTCAAAGGCTGACATGAGCATGTCCAACAGGCGGTTTAGCTGTGCCGCCGAGATGGAGGTAGGCGTACCGCCGCCTATGTACACAGAAATTAACCGCCTGTCCCGGTATGCCCCGGCGGCGTATGTTATTTCCTGCTCCAGCGCATCCAAATATGCATCGACCCGGCTTTGGTATGATGCAATCGGATATGAGGCAAAAGAGCAGTAAAGGCACCTGGTGGGACAAAAGGGAATCCCCACATACAGGCAGTATTCTTTCTGAAAATCAATACCATCAAGCAGTCTCTGTTCTTCCTGCGCCACCTCTATGCATATATCTGCCTTTTGGCAAGTGGTGTGGCAGGTGTCAACAAAATAGCTGTGAATCTCCTCTTTTGTCGTCCCCTGCTCCAAAAATTCCGTGGCGAGCTTTGTCGGGCGCACCCCGGTTAAAAACCCCCAGGGCAGCGTCCTTCCCGTATATACTGACAAAATCTCATATATTCCGCTGTGAATCTCATGCTTCCAGGTCTGCTTGTCCCTGTAATCGCAGGCGACAAAGCTGCTTTCACACTCCTCGTATGTGACCGGCGCCTGTCCGGCAGACGGTGCGCTTACCGGCTCTAAAATACGAAAGGAAATCCCTTCGTCACTGTACCGGATAATCATTGCAAAGCGGGGTGGGGGAAGAATTTCTCCATCCCGCTTTTTATCAACCAGACCCAATCCGTCCTCTAAAACCTGTGCCGCAATCAGCTTTTCGCTGATAAAAAATGCCTGCAGCATGGAGCGGAAATCATTATTATAATCCGTTCTGTTCTGGTCTATATAAATCATACTAAATAACCGCCAAAAAATGGGTTGTGCAGCTTTTCCGTACCGATATCCGTAACATCGCCGTGTCCTGAATATACCTTTGTATTGTCCGGCAGGGTAAAAAGCTGTTCCTCAATGCTGCGAATCAACGTAGCTGCGCTTCCCGTGGGGAAATCAGAGCGTCCCACGCTGCCTGCAAACAGAGTGTCACCGGAAAATACCATACCATCCTCCGCAAAATAGTAGCACATGCCGCCCTTCGTGTGTCCGGGCACCAGCCTGCACTCAATCTCCGTTCCGAGAAGTGTAAGCTTCTCTCCATTGCGCAGATAGCGGTCTGCCTCTACGGTCTCACGCACACCGAGCATGAGGGACAGATTCATATTCATGTCACCCAATACCTCCTGCTCCTCCCTTGCCGCATATACAGGCACCTCCGGCAGCGCCTTTTTTATGGCATTTACCGCGCCCATATGGTCAATATGCCCGTGCGTAAGCATGATTGCCTGCAGCTTCAATCCCTGCTGCTTCAGCATATTCAATATAAAATCTGCATTGGAGGGCGGGTCAAAAAGCAATGCCTCCCTGCTGCCGGTATGATATACAATATAGGAATTGGTGCTCAGGCTTCCCAATACATTTGTAATTACAATCAAATCTCCCATATGCGCCTCCTAAGACAACAGCCGCTAACTGCCGTCATCCAACATTTCTCTGGATATCAATAATACTTTCTATATTCCTTATCTTCGACATTGCCGAATTGAGCTGGTCAATCCCCCTGATGTCAAAGGTAATCGTAATGGTTGCCATCCCCTGTTTATTGGTTCTGGTGTTCATGCTGGACACATTGATATTGGACTCAGTAAACACCTTGGAAATATCAAATAATATGCCTTTCCTGTCATTGGCATAAATAGTGATTTCTGCGGAAAACAGTTCATTTGTATCCTCCGGCAGCTCCTCCCAATCCGCTTCTATCAGCCTTCCCCGTTCATACTCAGGCAACGTCAGCAGATTTGGACAATCCGTCCTGTGGATAGAAATACCCCTGCCCCTGGTAATAAAACCGACAATTTCATCTCCCGGCACCGGGGAACAGCATTTGGAAAAACGCACTGCCACATCCTCAATGCCCTTTACGCGAACGCCGCCGGTGATAGGCTTTTTGCGCTTTGCCTTCGCAGAGGTATTGTGCATCGCCATAACCTCTTCATCGGTCACAATATGCGGATGCTCCTTTTCGTATTCCTCCATCAGCCGGTTCATGACCTGGCTCTCCTTGAGCCCGCCATGCCCAATTGCCGCCAGCACGGCATCCCAATCCATAAAACGGTAACGCGCAGTTACCTTCTGCATGTATTCCGGCTTAGCATATTCACTGTAGTTATAATTTTTCGTCTTACAATATGCAGCTAAAGCTTCTCTGCCCCGCTGTATGTTTTCCTCTTTAAATTCTTTTTTAAACCACTGGTTTATTTTATTTTTTGCCTGGGTGCTTTTTACTATACCCAGCCAGTCCCTGCTCGGTCCCTTGGAATTTTGCGAGGTCACAATCTCAACCCGGTCGCCGTTTTGCAGCTCGTACTCAATCGGCACCTGCCGCCCGTTTACCCTGGCGCCCACCATACGGTTCCCCACCGCCGAATGGATGCTGTAGGCAAAATCTATCGGCGTAGAACCGCTGGGCAGATTCTTCACATCACCGTCCGGCGTAAAGCAGTAAACCTGCTCTGCAAACAAGTCCAAATCGGTCTTGACGTCGCTGACAAACTCCCGGTTGTCATCGGTGTCTCTCTGCCACTCCAAAATCTGTCTCAGCCAGGTCAGTTTTTTCTCCTCACCTGCCACGGTGCTGCCGCTTCCGTCTTCTTTATATTTCCAGTGAGCTGCGATGCCGTACTCGGCAATTCTGTGCATCTCATAGGTGCGAATTTGAATCTCAAAGGGCTGTCCTGCCGGACCAATCAGCGTGGTGTGCAGCGATTGGTACATATTGGACTTCGGCATGGCGATATAATCCTTAAATCGCCCCGGTATCGGCTTATACATCTCATGGATAATGCCCAGAGCCGCATAACAGTCACGGACGGAATCCACCTTGATGCGAACGGCAAAAATATCATAAATCTGGTCTAAGGACTTGTGCTGGTTCACCATCTTTTTGTATATACTGAAAAAATGCTTTACCCTGCCATCCACCTCGGCCTTGATACCGGCATTTACTATATGCTGGTTCACCTCGGCCACAATCTCCTTGATGAAGGACTCCCGCTCCGTCATCCGCTCATCAATCTGTTCCGTAAGCTCCTTAAACACATCGGGCTTCAAATACATCATAGACAGATCATCCAGCTCAATCTTAATTCTGGAAATGCCCAGCCGGTGTGCAATAGGCGCATAAATATCCATCGTCTCCCTGGACTTTTCTATCTGCTTTACCGGTGTCTGGTACTGCATGGTTCGCAAATTATGCAGACGGTCTGCCAGCTTAATCAAAATCACACGGATATCCTTTGCCATGGCAAGGAACATCTTTCTTAAGTTCTCCGCCTGCAACTCAATTTTATCCTGGGAGAAATTAAGCTGTGTCAGCTTCGTAACGCCTTCCACCAAAAGCGCAATCTCAGGGGAAAATTCCTGAGAAATCTCCTCTGATGTCATAACCGTATCCTCCACCACATCGTGTAGAATCCCGGCCACAATCGTCTCCTTGTCCAGCTCCAGCTCCGCCAGAATAATAGCTACGCAAAGGGGATGGATGATATATGGTTCCCCTGATTTGCGGAACTGTCCCCTGTGTGCTTCATCCGCAATGTGATACGCCTTCTCTATCATACTGATGTCCGTAGACGGGTGATATGTCATAATATGGTCAATTAGATGCTGGTAGAGTTCCTCCGGCGGTGTGAAATCTGCCGGTGTGCTTATGCTCTTTTCTGAAGAATTCTCTAAATTCCTGTCTTCCATGCTTTCACCACTTTTCATTTCCGTTTATTAAGTATAAAATGAAAAAGCAAAAAATGCAACTATTTGCCAGAATATTTAATCACGGATTCCACCGCATAATCCGCCAGCCGTTTCCTGCCTTCCAAGCCCTCCAGCTCCATAAGAAATATAATTTTGACAATCTCTCCTCCAAGCTGTTCCACCATCTTGGCAGCGGCTTCAATGGTGCCTCCTGTTGCAATTAAATCGTCTACCAATACAACCTTCTGCCCAGGCTTAATGGTATCCGTATGTAATTCAATCACAGCAGTCCCGTATTCCAACTCATATTCTCTGCTGATTGTCTCCCGCGGAAGCTTGCCCTTTTTCCTAATCAGCGCCAGTCCCTTGCCACGCTTATACGCAAGAGGCGCACCGAAAATAAACCCTCTGGACTCCGCTCCCACAATCATATCAAACTCCACGCCCTCTAAAAGCTCGTCCAGTGCGTCCACTGCCAGCCGGAAGCCCTCCGGATCCTCCACCACACTGGTAACATCCCGGAACATAATGCCAGGCTCTGGAAAATCAGGGATTGTTTTTACATAATCTTCAACGCTTTTATTCATGAATTTGTCCCTCCTTAATATCAATCTATTAAAATATCCTTCAAAGTATCCATCAGTTTTAATATATCAATCGGCTTTGCAACATGACCATTCATTCCGGCCTCCATTGCCTTCTGTCTGTCCTCAGCAAAGGCGTTTGCCGTCATCGCCACAATCGGAACAGATGCCCGTTCAGAATCTTCCAAAGCTCGGATCTGCCGTGTTGCCTCATAGCCATCCATAATCGGCATCTGAATATCCATCAGAATCAGGTCATAAGTACCCGCCTCTACATTCTTTATCGTATCTACAGCTTCTGTTCCATCACCTACTGTATCAACCACCAATCCCACATTCCTCAGAATTTCCTGCGCAATTTCCTGATTGATTTCGTTATCCTCCACCAACAGTATCTTCTTACCTTTCAAAAGCTCCTCCGACTCCTCCTCAGCATCAATCTCCGGCTCCGTATATGGAGCCACCAAAATCTGATGGAGCTCAGAAAGGAAAATCGGTTTTGAGCAAAAAGCTGTAACGCCAGCCTCTTTTGCCTCCTCCTCAATATCAGCCCAGTCATATGCAGTAAGGATAATAATGGTTGCCGTATCCCCAATAACCTTACGGATTCTGCGGACAACCTCAATTCCATTCATATCCGGCATAAGCCAGTCAATAATATATGCGCTGTACGGTTTATTTTCTTCTATCGCAAACTGCGTACGGACAACCGCTTCCTTTCCCTGTGTTGTCCAATCAGGGTTCATGCCAATGGAAGAAAGCATCTTGCTGACGCTCATACAGGTATTTACATCATCGTCCACAATCAATGCCCGTAGGTTCATCAGCTTCTCCAGATGCTCTGTCTTTTGGGTCTGACTCACCGTGCGGAACCGGAAGGATACAATAAACTCTGTTCCCTTCCCCACTTCACTCTCCACCTCGACGGTTCCGTTCATCATATCTATGATGTTCTTGGTAATCGCAAGACCGAGACCAGTTCCCTGAATTCCACTTACCGTGGCAGTCTGCTCCCTCTCAAACGGCTCAAATACGTGCTTTAAAAACTCTTCACTCATGCCAATACCGTTATCTTTAATCCGGAATTGGTATGAAGCATATCCATCCGGATCGCTTTCCGTCTGTATAATGCGGACGCTGACTGTCCCGCCTGCCTTTGTATATTTCATCGCATTGCTCAGAATATTCAAAAGCACCTGATTCAGACGAAGCTTATCACAAATAATCGTCTCATTTGTCACATCCACCGTATCAATATAGAATTCAAACTGTTTTGCCTTGACATCAGACTGTACAATCGTTTTCAAGTCGTGCATAATTTCAGGAAGACTCGCTTCCTCTTCATTAATACTGACCTTACCACTTTCAATCCGGCTCATATCCAGCACATCATTAATCAGGCTCAACAGATGCTTGCTGGCGGTCATAATCTTATCCAGATAATTCCGCACTGTTTGCCTGCTGTCAATATGCGTTGCAGCCAATGAGGTAAATCCGATTATCGCATTCATCGGTGTGCGGATATCGTGGGACATATTGTTCAGAAAAGCAGTCTTTGCACGGTTGGCATGCTGAGCCTGTTCCAACGCTTCTGACAGGGCCTGCTTCTGTTCCTGTTCCTTACGCACAATTTCATCAACATTACGAAAACCAACGAGAACCGTAGCGCCCTCCTGCGAATTTTTTTCCTTCACCTTAACATAGGTAAATTGATAATTATGTATCGTTCCATCAACCAGTATACGATAACTTCCCGTATATTCCATATCAGAGGCAAGCTTTTCCTTCACCTTATCAATAGACATCGCCTCAAAAAGCATCTGGTGGTCCTCCGAATAAACACGCTCTTCAATATACTGCTTCACCATCGGCGTATATGGAAATTCCTTCTGAGGATCTTTTTTGAGCCCGGAAGTTACATAACCCTCCAGCTTTACGATTCGGGCCGTACCCTCCCCGGTATTCACTGCATAAACATTCAGATAATCACGGCTCAGTGCATGCACAATAGCAAACTGATCCTCCAGCTTCTTATTTGCCTCCTCAGATACATGTAGGATTCTCCCCTTCCACCTTGCCCACAATATCAGTGCCAGAATAATAACCGCAACCAGAACAATAGCCAGAATCACCAGAGCCATTGTCTGCGGATTAGCCCGCATGTACTGCACCAAAGTCCAATCTTTCGGTGTATAAGAGGTATACTGTGCAATCAGCTGGTCGAGTGTGTCCTCCGACATCTGCTTCAGGCATTTGTTGAGTATCGTCACAAGCTCGTGATCACAATTCCCTCTGACATACATCTGGAATGAGAATCTCATACCATTCACGACACTGTATTGCAGGGAACCCGTAAAATCGTCATTCACAAACATCTGTGCTGTGTAGGTATATACATAAGCAGCGTCTGCATCACCCTTCCGAACAGCCTCAATCGCCTCGTCCCTCGTGTCATAGTATAATACCTTTGCATCGCCGATGATCTCCTTTTCCAGCGGCTCTTCTCCCTGAGCGCTCGCAGCTGCAATCGTCTTAATCTTGCCCTTAAAATTACTTCTCGTCACCTTTGACACACCAACCGTCATATAGGTGTCTGTATTAAATCCGCGGTATACATTCTCCGCCGTTGTCAAATCAGATGTCTTTCTGTCTATAACAATATCCACACCATTCGTATTCGCAGTATTGTAATAATCCTCTCTGTTTTTGGGTACAACAATTTCATATGGCAGACCAGTAAGCTCCATAACCTTTGCAAAATAATCCGGCATAATCCCTTTTAATTCGCCGTCCTCAACGTAAGAATAAGGAGCTCTGTCTCCAATCGCCGTTACTGTAATTTTTTTATTCCCTGCAAGAACATCCTGCATATATGCCTTCTCGCGTTCGGTAAATACAAGCTCAGAGGAGTAGACTTGCCCATAATATTTAAAAAACAACGCATTGCTCCAGTCTCCCTCATTGATATCCATCTGCTCAATGGCATAGTTGATTTCCTGCAGCAGTTTTTTGTCTTCTTTTCGCACAATCACATAGAAATTCTCCGTCTGTAGCGTATCCAGCGTTCTTTCATTTTCCGCCTTTCTCAGATTGCTGGAGAGGATTGCATCAATACTGCCATCCTTCAAAGCATCTGCAAGCTGCTGTGAATCTTCATATTCTTTTGTACTGTAGGAAAAATTCTTCTCTTCGGCAAACTCCGCCAGTTGGTCATTCTGGCTGCTTCCCGCAACCAAACCGATGCACATCCCATCATAGGTTCCGTAGTCCCCACTGTGATATTTCGTGTTATCGGTTAACACAGAAAGAATCGTGCTGTTGCGCCCAATCGGATATGAAAAAGCAAATTGGTTTTCACGCTCTGGAGTTTTCCTTGCAGATGAAACCATGTCAATCTCACCATTTTCTAACATGTCAAGCATATCATTCCACGATTTGTCATATCCGACATAATCAAAATTCAGATGCGAATATTGGGAAATCATCTGTAAAATCTCAATGCCATATCCGGACAGATTTCCCGCCTCATCCTCTGTATGATAACCATCAAAATAGAAAATGCCTGCCTTTACCCTCTCATTAGCTTCCTCATCTGACACACTTGTATTAGATGCATTTACTGGCATGAAATCAAATAAAACAAGAAAAAGACATATTAATGCTGCCATCCATCTTTTGCTATGTATTTTATCTAAGACATACATAATTGTGACTCCCATTATTAGAAATCAAAAGTGTATTTTAAAAATA
>CAMWOF010000057.1 GCA_947175805.1 uncultured Clostridiaceae bacterium | reverse complement strand
TGTATCCCCACGGCTATGTTGATTTAAACCGGGAGAGAGCAATGGAAAACTTTACCTATTAAATCAATATCCTCACAAAAAATATTTCGGAATACGAAAGAGAAATTTTGTTCGTTGAGAGAATGCAGCAGGAGGTGGAGGATGCCTATGCCAATGCCATACAACAGGCAAAGCTTGCCGTTCTTGTCTATGTTGTTACGATAATCCTTCAGCAGATATTTTTTTCTAAGGGGACAATTTCTGTAATTTTTACTGTGGTGATTGCGCTGGGTTTTGTGCTTGCTGCATTTTGGCTGGAAAACAAACTGGAAAAGCCTATATTAGATTATCTTGTGGAGCAGGATTCTCCATACATAAAGAGTTATATGTTCTGTAATAATCTCGTTCCGATTCATAAGCAGAAAAGCGAGATTTTGGAGCAGCTGGAATATGACCAAAAGAGTCTGGCAGAATTCCGGGAGCGGATAGCATATTTGGAAAACTGAATAAAATA
This sequence comes from uncultured Clostridiaceae bacterium, assembly GCA_947175805.1. Lineage (GTDB taxonomy): Bacteria > Bacillota > Clostridia > Lachnospirales > Lachnospiraceae > RGIG6919. Next base: position 9,981 of record CAMWOF010000057.1, on the reverse strand, counting down.
CTTGCATTTACCCTGTTTTTATGTTATTCTACTGTAGTTGTGATTAATGGATGGTCCTCTGTACTTATTTTTATAGTAGCAAGAACGTCTGAAGAATAAGGAGGCACAAGGTGAACGATATTATTAAGAACATTGAGCAGGCACAGTTAAAGAGCGACATTACCCCTTTTCATACCGGTGATACGATAAGGGTACACGCAAAGGTAAAAGAGGGAAACCGTGAGAGAATTCAGGTTTTTGAGGGTGTTGTAATCAAGAGACAGGGCGGAAGCAACCGCGAGACATTTACGGTCAGAAAGACCTCTAATGGCGTTGGTGTTGAGAAGACCTGGCCGTTACATTCCCCAATTGTTGAGAAGATTGAGGTTGTTCGTAGAGGTAAGGTTCGCAGGGCGAAGCTTTATTACTTACGTTCCCGTGTTGGTAAGGCTGCAAGAGTAAAAGAGCTTGTAAGATAAGTCTTGCTGAGGATGAAAGGATAGCCGGAGTACATATGTGACTCCGGTTTCTTTTTTATCGAATCGGAAATTCCTTCTTGTGTACTTGCATTTCTTGAAAAAGCATGAGACAATGAACTAAGAACGCCTGTCCGAAGCAGGCAATTAACATATCATGGGGTTGAGTGGGGTAATTCATGTTGAACAGACGCAGACGGGATGCCATGAAAAGTGCGGCAAGGCATAATAAAAAAAGAGAATTTGATATCCGGAAGTTTTTCAGGGAGTTTGGAAGCTGGTTGTTGACGATTCTGATAGCGTCAATTCTTGGCTATAGCTTGATACAATTTGGCGGGCAGACGATTACTATGATTGGGGAGTCCATGACCAATGTACTGGAAAATGGCGACCAGTTGATTGTCAGCAAGATTTCCTATGCGGTTTCAGAACCGAAACGGTATGATATTGTAGCATTTAAACTGCGCAAAAGTGATGAATATTATAATGTGAAGCGGGTAATCGGGCTGCCCGGTGAGACGGTAAAGATAATGAACGGACGCATTTTTATTAATGATGTGGAGCTTGACGATGTACCCTTTGATGAATATATTATGACTGCCGGGGTTGCGGAACAGGGAGTGACATTAGCGGATAATGAATATTTTTTGATGGGGGATAACTGCAATAACAGCGAGGATTCTAGGTTTTCCAATATTGGAAATGTACTGAATACGGAGCTTTTGGGCAAGGTTGTATACCGTATATCACCCAGGGAGACCAAAGGGCCGATTGGAAACTGACGGGCTTGGACAGAGAGGGGCAGAGAGTGGAATTATGAATATTCAATGGTATCCGGGACATATGACAAAGGCCAGGCGCACGATGCAGGAGGATATAAAGCTGATAGATATTGTGATTGAGCTGGTGGATGCAAGAGCGCCTCTTTCCAGTAAAAATCCCGATATTGATGACCTGGCAAAAAATAAATTCCGGCTGATATTACTGAACAAAGTAGATATGGCGGATGACCAATATACGCAGGCATGGGAGAATTATTTTAAGGACATGGGTTTTTTTACTGCCAGAATCAATGCAAAGACCGGCGCCGGGATGAAGCAGCTTACGCCGCTGATACAGGAGGTATGCCGGGAAAAGCTGGATAGGGACAAAAAACGGGGCATCCTGAATCGTCCGATTCGGGCGATGATTGTGGGAATTCCCAATGTGGGAAAATCCACGTTTATCAATTCTTTTACAAAAAGAACTGTGACAAAGGTGGGAAACCGGCCAGGAGTGACCAAGGGGAAACAGTGGATTCGCCTGAATAAAAGCGTGGAGCTTTTGGATACGCCGGGTATCCTCTGGCCCAAATTTGAGGATCAGCAGGTCGGTATCCGGCTTGCCATGATTGGCTCAATCAGGGAGGAGATTTTAAATACAGGCGAGCTGGCGCTGCGAATCATTGATTTTATGAAGACAAACTACCGGCAGCTTTTTGAGAACCGTTATGGCATTGTGATGCAGGATAAGGCGGCGGATACGCTCGCGCAGCTTGCCATTGCCAGGAACTGTAAGTTAAAAGGTGATGCACTGGATTATGATAAGGCATCCATGCTGCTGCTGGAGGAATTCAGAAATGCAAAAATTGGCAGGATTACGCTGGAACGGCCTGATTTGTAAATTATCTGAATAAATACGTAGTAAAAGGGGGCGCATCAGTTTGGCGCTATTTAAGAAAAATGCGGCTGTGAGCCGGGATGAGGATGAGGAAGAGGATGTCAATATACTCAAGGAAATCGTAGGTATTATCCTGTATATTGCAGTTGTTGTGCTTCTCATATTTATTATCAATACCTATGTGGGGGAACGAACCAAGGTGTCAGGAGATTCCATGAACGATACCCTTTCGGACGGGGATAATCTCTGGATTAGCAAGCTCGCCTATGAGACGGGAGACCCGGAGCGCTTTGATATTGTGGTGTTTCCCTACCAGGATTCGGAGACCTATTATGTGAAGCGGGTAATCGGGCTGCCCGGTGAGACCATAGGGATTGACCATCGTGGAAATATTTATATTAATGGAGAAATTTTAGAAGAGAATTATGGAAATGCGGTGATTGATGAGGATCACATCGGCAGGGCTTCCGAGCAGATTACGCTGGGCGATGATGAATATTTTGTGATGGGGGATAACAGAAACAACAGTATGGACAGCAGAGATGAAAGCGTTGGCAATATTTCCCGCTCGGATATTAAAGGGAAAGCAGTCTTTCGCCTGTATCCCTTTGACAAATTTGGTGGTTTATACAAGAAGAGATAAAAGAGGGATAGGATGACGATTACAGAGATAACAAATATTCTAAAAACAGCAGATGAAAGAGAATTGGCATCGCTGATTACGGAGTTTTCAGAGGATCAGAGGGTCGGTGTTATAAAGCAGGTGGCAGCGGCAGCAAAGCGTCTGTCAGCTTATGAGGCGGAGCTTGCCAGAATAGAAAAGATGAAGGCATATGAGAAGCAGTATGCCGGCTATGATTATATTTGTGGAATTGATGAGGTGGGCAGAGGCCCGTTAGCAGGACCGGTGGTAGCATGTGCAGTGATTCTGCCGAAGGATACGAGACTTCTTTATGTAAATGATTCCAAACAGTTGTCCAAGGCGAAGCGGGAGCTGCTTTACAGGCAGATTATAGAGGAGGCGGTAGCCGTAGGGATTGGTATGGCATCAGAGAAGCGTATTGATGAGATTAATATCCTGCAGGCGACCTATGAGGCGATGCGGATGGCAATTTCCGAACTTTCTGTGAAACCCGGCATATTGTTAAATGATGCAGTAACAATACCCGATATAAATATAAAGCAGGTGCCGATTATCAAAGGGGATGCCAAGAGTATTTCCATTGCGGCTGCCAGTATTGTTGCTAAGGTGACCAGGGACCATATGATGGAAAACTATGACAGCGTATATCCCGGCTATGGTTTTGCAAAGCACAGTGGCTATGGCACAAAGCAGCATATAGAGGCGATTCGTGTGTTAGGGCCCTGCGATATACATAGAAGGACTTTTATAAAAGGTATCATATAATAACCCGGTTTTATCTTGCAAGCAAGACAGCAGATTAGATGTCCGGGGAAATGGAGGCAGACATGGATATTGTAAGTCAGATTTATAATTCTCTTTATAAGGGCAGAAATGACAGTACACAGGCCGCGTCTGCCTCCTCTGTGTCTCAGGCGGCAAAAAGCGCCGAAGGCCGCGGTATTTCAATGGCGGCGCTAAATCCTGGTGACATCTTTTTGGGTGAGGTTACCGATGTAAAGGGGCAGGACATTACCATCCGCATCTCTGATGGAAGCCAGATGCATGCAAGGCTTGGTGAGCCGATTCCGGTGAACATCGGAGATGCTCTGCGCTTTATGGTGAGGGAAAATTCTGCAGAGCAGCTTTTACTTAAGGCGCTTCCAAATCAGGAGCAGCAGCAGATGTCTGCTGTTGCAGAGCGTGTATTAACGGCAAACGGTTTTTCCCTGTCAGAGAAAAACGGCAATATTGCTATGGCGCTGATGAATGCGGGGGAGCCGCTGGACAAAAGCAGTATCATGAAGCTGCTACAGCAGTCTTATCGGTTTCCTGAGGCAAGGTTAGAGACACTGGTATCCATGAATAAGTTGGGACTTCCCGTGACGGAAGGAAATATCAGTCAGTATGAGAGCTACATAAATTATAGCCATCAGGTATCCGGTACGGTTAACGGCATGGCGGATACGCTGGTTTCAGCGTTTGCGGATTTGGCAGAGGGGGCTGAGATTTCACAGCTTTTAGAGCTGAACAGCCAGATCATGGATGTAGTTTATTCCGGCAGTGAAACGCCGGTGCCCCAGGACGGTCTGGAAGTCTTCCGTCAGATGATGCAGACACAGCTTGCAGAGGGTGAAGTAAATGTTTCATTTACTGGTGTGCCGGAGCAAACGGGCGAAACCGGAATGGCACCTGAATCATTGCCTGAGGGCTTGGCTGCCCAAGCTGGCGGCACTCCGCCGGAGAAGGCCATGAAAACCATGGAAGCAATGGAAACAACGGAAAATACAGATGCTGTGCAGATAAAAAATCCGATGCAGGAGCAGGTGATTACGAACCCCAATCTCCCATTAAAGGAAAGTGAATTTTTCTCTCTGTCCCATGCGCTGACTAAGGCGGGCATGCCACCGGAGCAAACGGTGAGTTTGTTACAGAGCGCCGCCAGCCCGGAGGTGCTTTTAAATCAGCTTTCCGCACTTATGACAAATCTCAGGGAATTGGATATACGGAATCTCATAAAAAGTTCCGGGTATCAGAAGCTGCTGAATGATGCGGTAAAGTCGGCGTGGAGCATCCATCCGGAGAAAATGAAGGAGCCGAAGGAGATTGACGAACTGTATGACCGTATGCAGAGGGATATGCAGAAGCTGTCTGCCTCTTTAGAGGAAAAGGGAGCAGGAAACCAGGAGTTTGGCAAACAGAGTGGGCAGATGCAGCAGCAGTTAAAATTCATGCAGGACATCAACCAGAATTTTATATATGCCCAGATGCCGGTTAAGCTCTCTGAAAATGTGACAAACAGCGAATTATATGTCTATGCGGATAAAAAGAAGCTGGCACAGAAAAAGGATAATATCAGCGTATTGTTTCATTTGGATATGGAGCAGCTTGGCCCCACTGATGTATATGTAAGCCTGAACGGCAAAAAAGTACATGCTGTATTTACATTCCAGGATCAGAAATCTGTCCGCATTGTGGCGTCCAATATATCAGAGCTGGAGGAAAAATTAGAGGCCAAGGGACTGCAGCTGAGCCATGAGGTGAAGAAAAAGCCTGAGGTGAAAAAGAGCCCTGTGGTGGAGGAGATTATTGACCCGGATGCAGAGAAATCCGTCAAGCGCTATAACTTTGATGTGCGAACATAATGTACTATAACAGGGAAACAAATATGAGCATGCAGACCGAAGGTCGGGAAGGTAAAAACGATGGCAGAGGAAAAAAGGAAAAAAGCAGTCGCACTACAGTATGACCCTGATGATGCCGCACCGAAGGTGATTGCCAGTGGACAGGGAGCCGTTGCGGAGCGTATCATGGAAAAAGCAAAGGAGCATGAGGTTCCTATGTATGTGGATCAGGGGCTTGCCAATACCCTGTTGAAGCTCGATATCGGGGATTATATCCCGCCGGAGCTATATGGTGTAGTTGCAGAGATTTTAGTATATGTGGATAAGATGGATAAGCTGAAAAAGAAGCTGAAATAGTTAAAGAGGGAATTTTTTGAATGACATCAAATAAACGGCAGCTTGGGAGCCGATATGAGGATATAGCGGCGTCTTATCTGTTAGATAAGGGCTATGAGATACTGGAACGAAATTACCATAATCCCCGGGGAGAACTGGACATCATTGCGAAAAAGGACGGTGTTATCGTTTATGTGGAGGTCAGATACAGAAGCAGCGATGCCTATGGTGACCCGTTAGCCACGGTGGACAAAAGAAAGCAGAGACAGATATGCAGGGTTGCCTTGTGGCATTATGCGGGATATTGTGCAGGGAAGGATTTACCCTGCAGATTTGATGTTATTGGCATCTGCGGTGACGGCACAATCAGGCATATTGAGAATGCCTTTGATTTTTGTGCCTAGTGTACTGTATCGTTGATTATCAGGCAAATCTGCTTGTTTATCTTCCTATTCTGCTGCATAGATTATAACGGATATGGAGTATACTATGAATCATAAAATAACCTATAAAAATGATTGCCGCACTACAATTTGGAATGAGAAGAATGGTGTGGCATTTATTACATTTCCCAAGCTGACTGCGGCAGGGGTGCTTCACGGCATGAGCACCAGGCTTGGCGGCATCAGCGAGGGCTATTTGGGTGCTATGAACCTAAGCTATGCCAGAGGGGATGTGCAGACAAGGGTGGATGAAAACCACAGACGGTTTGCCACCGCACTGGGGTATCCTGCACATCGGCTTGTGTTTTCTGACCAGGTACATTTTGCCAATATCCGCAGGGTCACGGCTGAGGATTGTGGAAAAGGAATCACAGTGCCTTCCGATATCAAGGATACGGACGGGCTTATGACGAATGAAAAATATGTGCCGATGATTACCTTTTATGCGGACTGTGTGCCGCTTTTGTTTTATGATCCGGTACATGAAGTGATTGCCATGGCGCACTCCGGCTGGAAGGGAACAGTGGCGCGGATTGGAAAGCAGATGTTAGAGGCAATGAGGGCTGCTTACGACACAGACGCAGCGGATGTCATCGGTGCCATTGCGCCTTCCATCTGCCAAAACTGTTATGAGGTCAGTGAGGATGTAGCGCAGGCTTTTTTGGAAGAGTTCGGAGAGGAGGATTACGTGAAGCTTGCTGTTTCACGGGGAAACGGAAAATATCTTTTGGATTTGCAGCAGGCGTGTTATCTGACATTAACGGAGGCAGGCATGCTGCCGGAGCACATTGACGTGACGGATATCTGTACCTGCTGTAATCCCGAATTGTTGTTTTCCCACAGAGCCAGCAAGGGACTGCGGGGCAATCTGGGCGTTGTCATGATGTTAAAGTAAGCAGCATCCGACCTATATTAAAAGGAGGAAGTAAATGAAAATTTTAGTGACGGGTGGCGCCGGATACATCGGAAGCCACACCTGTGTGGAGCTGTTAGAGGAGGGCTATGAGGTTGTCATTGTCGATAACCTCTATAATGCAAGTGAAAAGGCGGTGGAGCGAATTCGTGAGATTACCGGAAAGACGCTTACATTTTACCGTGCCGATATCAGGGATTATGAAGCGATGAACGGTATTTTTGCAAAGGAAAAGCCGGATACCGTTATCCATTTTGCCGGCTTAAAGGCAGTGGGGGAGTCTGTGGACAAGCCTTTAGAATACTATGAAAACAATATTGCGGGGACGCTTTGCCTGTGCAGAGCAATGCGGGAAAATGGCTGTAAAAACATTATTTTTTCTTCTTCGGCTACCGTATACGGAGACCCCGCAGTGATTCCGATTACGGAGGAATGCCCAAAGGGCGTATGCACCAATCCCTATGGCTGGACGAAGCATATGTTAGAGCAGATATTAACGGATCTCCATACTGCGGATGCGTCATGGAATGTGATATTGCTCCGCTATTTTAATCCTATCGGCGCCCATAAAAGCGGTATGATAGGGGAGGATCCTAAGGGAATACCGAATAATCTGTTGCCCTATGTTGCCCAGGTTGCCATCGGGAAGCTTCCTTGCATCGGCGTGTTTGGAAATGACTATGATACGCCGGACGGAACCGGCGTGCGGGACTATATCCATGTAGTGGATTTGGCGAAGGGACATGTGAAGGCAATTAATAAAATAAAAGAAAATCCCGGCATCAAAATATATAATCTCGGAACAGGAATCGGCTACAGTGTGCTGGATGTCATAAAGGCATTTAGCAAGGCATGTAAAAAAGAGCTTCCTTATGAGATTAAAGAACGGCGTGCAGGGGATATCGCCGTCTGTTATGCGGACGCTGCATTGGCCAAAGAGGAATTGGGCTGGGAGGCACAGTACGGAATTCAAGAAATGTGCGAGGATTCCTGGCGTTGGCAGTCTCAAAATCCCAACGGATACGAAGGATAATGATTTGGGCATGTTTTATCCAAAAGAAGAAAAGTTCAATGCCGATGCTTTACAACTTCTTTTTAATATTGTAATATTGATTCAAATATGCGAAAGAAGATGTGAACAGTAAGGAGTTTATTATGCAGAAACCGATTGTTGCCATTGTTGGCAGACCCAATGTGGGGAAATCCACACTGTTTAATGTACTGGCAGGTGAGAAGATTTCCATCGTGGAGGATACGCCCGGTGTAACCAGGGATCGTATTTATGCAGATGTGGAATGGTTAAATTATAAGTTTACAATGATTGATACAGGCGGCATTGAGCCGGAGAGCAGCGATATTATCTTAAAAAGCATGCGGGAGCAGGCACAGATTGCCATTGATACAGCGGATGTGATTCTCTTTATCGTGGATGTACGGCAGGGCTTACAGGATGCGGATAACCGGGTTGCGGACATTCTCCGGCGTTCAGGCAAGCCGGTGCTTTTGGTAGTAAATAAGACCGACAATTTTGATAAGTTTATGCCGGATGTATATGAGTTTTATAACTTAGGGCTTGGAGACCCGTATCCCATCTCTGCGGCATCCCGGCTGGGACTCGGCGATCTGCTTGACGAGGTGGTAAAGCAATTTCCATCCCTGGAAGGGGCAGAGGAGGAGGACGAGCGTCCGAAGATTGCTGTTATCGGTAAGCCTAATGCAGGCAAATCCTCTATTATAAATAAACTGATTGGCGAGGAGCGGGTAATTGTATCGGAGATTGCGGGCACAACCAGAGATGCTATTGATACCGTTGTGGTAAGAAATGGTCAGGAGTATGTTTTTATTGATACAGCAGGGCTTAGGAGAAAGAGCAAGGTCAAGGAGAACATCGAGCGTTACAGTGTCGTCCGTACAGTGGCAGCGGTGGAGCGGGCAGATGTGGCGGTTTTGGTTATAGATGCAACGGAGGGTGTGACGGACCAGGATGCCAAGATTGCGGGGATTGCCCACGAGGCAGGTAAGGGCGTTATTATCGCTGTGAATAAATGGGATTTAATTGAGAAAAATGATAAGACAGTATACAAATTCCAGGATATGATTCGGACAACGCTGGCATATATGCCCTATGCGGAGCTGATATTTATATCGGCAAAGACGGGGCAGCGCCTGCCGAAGCTATTTGATTTACTGGATACTGTAATTCAAAACCATGCACTGAGAATTGGCACTGGTGTGTTGAATGAAATTATGGCAGAGGCGGTGGCAATGCAGCAGCCGCCTTCCGACAAGGGAAAGCGGTTGAAGCTCTATTATATTACTCAGGTGGCTGTAAAGCCGCCTACCTTTGTAATCTTTGTCAATGATAAGGCATTGATGCATTTTTCTTATACGAGATACATTGAAAACAGAATCAGGGATACCTTTGGTTTCAGGGGAACCCCGTTAAAATTCATTATACGGGAAAGGAAGGACAATCGCTCATGATAGGATATCGGGTGGCTTGCCTGGCTGGCGGATATGTGTTCGGACTGTTTCAGACAGCTTTTATTTACGGAAAGTTTCATGGAATTGACATCAGAGAACACGGCAGCGGCAATGCGGGAACTACAAATGCCCTTCGGACGCTGGGCGCAAAGGCAGGATTAATTGTACTCTTAGGTGATTTTTTTAAATGTCTGCTGGCCTGTGCCATTGCCAGAATTATATTCAGTCATATTGCGCCTGACATGGCGATGCTGATGGTGCTCTATACCAGTTTTGGAGTGGGGCTGGGACATATTTTTCCGTTTTATATGGGCTTTAAGGGAGGGAAAGGAATTGCCGTTTCAGCAGGGATTATTGTATCTCTTTTTAAGCCTTGGATTATGTTGGCATGTCTGCTGATTTTTGTTACCGTGCTGGCAATCTCTAAATATGTCTCTTTAAGCTC
>CAMWOF010000056.1 GCA_947175805.1 uncultured Clostridiaceae bacterium | reverse complement strand
TCATGAAAGATACATAGAATATTAAGGAAAGAAATAGAAAAGTAACAAAAATTTAACAACAATTTAGTTGCAATGTCTGGAATTGTGTGGTAAAATTTATACATAACAAAGGAGTTATTCATCATGAAGTTGGTAGTACAACGTGTTGCCCATGCTTCTGTTACCGTAGATGGGGAATGTATTGGCAAGATTGGCAAAGGATTTTTGGTGTTGGTAGGCGTTGAACAGTCAGACACGAAGGAGATTGCGGACAAGCTCATCAGTAAGCTTGTGAATATGCGGATTTTCCGGGATGCTGAGGGTAAGACGAATCTGGCGCTGAAGGATGTAGATGGTGCTCTTTTGATTGTTTCCCAGTTTACGCTGTATGCGGATTGCAAAAAGGGAAACAGACCTTCATTTACCAGAGCGGGAGCCGCTGAGTTAGCGGAGGAGCTTTATGAGTACGTGATTGCACAGTGCAAGGTGTCGGTTCCGATAGTGGAGCACGGAAGCTTTGGTGCGGATATGAAGGTGGAGCTCCTGAATGATGGACCCTTTACCATCATTTTGGACAGCAGGGAACTGATGTAAGGTTTTAAGACCCGGAGTTGGGCAGAATAGGAGGCGGGCGAATTGGCAAACAGGTTCATATTGAACGAGACATCCTATCACGGAGCAGGTGCGATTGGGAGCATAGCGGAGGAAGTAAAAGCACGCGGCCTTAAGAAGGCATTGGTTTGTTCTGACCCGGATTTAGTGAAGTTTGGAGTAACGAAGAAGGTGTTGGACGTATTGGATGGTGCAGGGTTGGCTTACTCACTGTACTCCAATATCAAGCCGAATCCTACGATAGAGAATGTCCAGGCTGGTGTGGCAGCGTACAAGGACGCAGAGGCTGATTACCTCATTGCAATCGGTGGCGGTTCTTCCATGGATACAGCGAAGGCTGTTGGTATCATTATTGCGAATCCTGAATTTTCTGATGTGAGAAGCTTAGAAGGCGTGGCAGATACGAAGAATAAGAGCGTTCCGATTTTGGCAGTTCCGACGACTGCAGGCACAGCCGCAGAGGTAACTATAAACTATGTGATTACAGATGTTGAGAACAATAGAAAGATGGTTTGTGTTGATCCGCACGATATTCCAGTTGTGGCATTTGTGGATCCGGACATGATGGAGAGTATGCCGAAGGGACTTACGGCAGCTACCGGTATGGATGCTTTGACACATGCGATTGAGGGATATATCACTGCAGGCGCATGGGAGTTATCCGATATGTTCCATCTGAAGGCGATTGAGATTATTTCTCGTTCCCTTAGAGGTGCGGTGAACAACACAAAAGAAGGCAGAGCGGACATGGCGCTTGGGCAGTATGTAGCTGGTATGGGCTTTTCCAATGTTGGTTTAGGTATCGTTCATTCGATGGCTCACCCGCTGGGTGCATTATATGATACCCCGCATGGTGTTGCCAATGCGATTATTCTTCCTACGGTTATGGAGTATAATGCTGACGCCACTGGCGATAAGTATAAATACATTGCACAGGCAATGGGAGTAAAGGGTACAGAAAACATGAGTCAGGAGGAGTATCGTAAAGCTGCGGTTGATGCAGTGAAGCAGTTATCTAAGGATGTGGGAATTCCCGCTGACCTGAAGGAGATTGTGAAAGAAGAGGATATCCCATTTTTAGCACAGTCTGCATACGATGATGCGTGTCGTCCGGGTAATCCGAAGGAGACATCTGTAGAAGATATTACAGCTTTATATAAATCGTTACTGTAAGAATGTGACGGATATGGTCACTTAGGCATAGATTCACTATGAGGCTGGGACCCCCGATATTTATCGGGGGTTCTTTCTTTAATTTTTCAATTTTGTAAAATATAGGCAGACTGTACTTTGCATAAAAGAATCCGGAAAATGCAAATAATAATATAGCCAATCAGTTTTATGTCTGATACAATGGCATCATAATGTAGAAAGAAACGGTAAGGATGACTATATGACGGAGAACAATAATCATGCTCCTGTGGGTGAAGATGGAAAAAAGACGCAGGCGCAGAGAAAAAAAGAAAAGAAGTATAAGTCCAAATTAAAATACATTATTGGCGGAATCATAGCTTTTGATGTGCTGCTGCTACTGTATTTTATCGCAATTTTTTCAAATATTCCCTTTATTGTGAAATGGCGGACGCTTTATATAGAAACGGCGATGAGCACGAACAGCCATCAATGGCTGGCTACAGCTTTTATTCCAAGACATATTATTGACGAGGTGATGGAGCTTAGAAATAAGGAGCTGGAGAACCAGGCCACTCTGGACGGAAACTGGAACGGCGATATGAGCAGTGCAGGGGATATAAACAACATAGAGGATTTCTATCGGATATACTGGGAGTTGGATACGGAGTCGGTACGGAGTTATCTGGAAGACCATCGGGATGTGCGGGCGAATGGCTATGATGCGATTCTTATAGAGGATTTTGATGGGGAATATGGGTTAAAAACAGTGAATGGAGATGAGGTGCTCGTTTTAGACACAAAAAACAGCCTGCTTTTGATTGCTATAAAGGGTGAAGGATATCAGGGAAAGATGGCAATCATAAAAGATCCGGAGCAGGTGGTGATGGATAAATCTGATTATCTCGGTTCAAGAGGGGAAATCATAGATAAATTCGGCGAAAAGAATGATGCGCTGTTAGCGGTCAATGCCAGTGGCTTCAAGGATGTGGACGGACATGGCAGCGGCGGGGAGATTAGAGGATCTCTGGTGATTGACGGTGTGGATTACGGTGACCATAAGAGTGGAAAGCAGCAATGGAAATTTATCGGTATGCAAAATGACAACCGACTGTATGTTACCAGTTATGATGCAAATAAAATTGAGGATTATAAGTGGGCAATGGAATTTTCGCCTGCGTTGATTATAAACGGAGAAATCGTGGCAGTGGGCAGTTACGGCTGGGGGATTCAGCCTCGTACCGCCATCGGGCAGGCAGAGGACGGAAGCTTTCTGATTCTTCTGGTTGACGGGCGTCAGCCCGGCTACAGTATCGGATGTACTGTGGGTGAGTGCGCTGAGCTGCTTTCCGGCTATGGCGCTTATCAGGCGGCGAATTTAGACGGCGGAAGTTCCTCGATCATGTGGTATGGCGACAGACAGATTACAAAGTCTTCCAGTCCCTCTGGATTCGGACGGTATCTGCCCAATGCGATTATTGTGAAAAAGGCTGAAAATGAATGACGGTTTGGAATTACATTCACAGAAACTGTGGACCTGGCGGTAAGTTTTTTATATGCCGGGTCCTTTTTTATCGAATAGGAAAATCCTTCTATTCAGTAAAAACGCTCTGCGGGGATGCGCATATGTAAACGATGTGTATAAACTGTTTGAAAAAAAAGGAAATTTGTTGTAATATGATAAATGTTTGAATCATGGGCATGCAGCATCCGGTATGGGTGCGGGGGTTTCGCAGGAGAAACTCTTTTTTATTATAATTTGCCTGTGAATGACAGCATCAGGTAAAGAAATTATAAAGAAACAGGAGGAGCAATATGGCTTCATACAGCGCAAAGGATATCGAAACATTAGAAGGGCTTGACCCGGTGAGAAAGCGTCCGGGTATGTATATCGGCTCGACTTCGGTGAAGGGGTTAAACCATCTGGTATATGAAATACTTGATAACAGCGTGGATGAGCACCTGGCGGGATTTTGTGATGAGATTCATGTGACGATAAATAAGGATGGTACAGCCACAGTGGAGGATAATGGGCGGGGAATTCCCGTGGACATGCACAAAAAGGGCGTTCCTGCGGTGCGGGTAATTTTGACCACGCTCCATGCGGGGGGCAAGTTTGACAGCGGGGCATATAAGGTGTCCGGCGGTCTTCACGGCGTGGGTTCCTCTGCAGTTAATGCACTGTCTGAATATTTAGAGGTCGAGGTGTATCGGGACGGCAAGGTGTATTATGACCGCTATGAAAAAGGAATCCCGGTACAGGAGCTTGAGAATGGACTGCTTCCTGTGACGGGAAAGACAAGGAAAAAGGGGACAAAGATAACCTTTAAGCCGGATGATTCTATTTTTGACACCATTCGCTTCAAGGTTTCCAGCATCCGGCAGCGGCTGCATGAAACGGCATATCTGAATCCGAACCTTACTATATATTTTAGAAACGACAGGGATGGGGAGGAGGAAATCTGCTATCACGAGCCGGACGGACTGAAAGGCTTTGTAAAAGATTTAATTTCCGAGTATGAACCGCTGACGGACATTATATATATTCAGGATAATCGGGAAGGAATGGAGCTTGAGGCGGCATTTGCCTACACGAATGAGCCGGGGGACAATGTACTGGGCTTTTGCAACAATATTCATACTGCGGAGGGCGGTACGCACATCCAGGGCTTTAAGACTGGCTACACGAAGATTATTAATCAGTATGCAAGGGAGCTTGGCAATCTGAAGGAGAAGGATGTAAATTATACAGGAAATGACACGAGAAATGGCATGACCTGTGTGGTTGCGGTGAAGCATCCAGATCCAAGGTTTGAGGGACAGACAAAGACGAAGTTAGATAACCAGGATGCATTAAAGGCTTCTGAAGCGATGGTGGTAGAAAAGGCGCAGCTTTATTTTGACAGAAATTTAGAACAGCTAAAAACAATTATCGATTGTGCGCAAAAGGCGGCAAACCGCAGAAAGAGTGAAGAAAAGGTCAAGATAAACTTAAATGACAAGAAATTTGCCTTTGAGGGAAACGGAAAGTTGGCGCGTCAGGAATCAAATGACCCTTCTGAGTGTGAGATTTTTATTGTAGAGGGAGATTCTGCCGGTGGATCCGCCAAAATGGCAAGAGACAGAAGAACACAGGCAATTATGCCGATTCGGGGTAAAATTCTGAATGTGGAGAAGCAGACGTTAAATAAGGTTTTGGAAAATGCAGAGATTCAGTCTATGATTATCGCATTTGGAACGGGGATACACGATGATTTTGATATCAGTAAGTTAAAGTATGACAAGATTGTGATTATGACAGATGCAGATGTGGATGGCGCACATATTGCTACGCTGCTTCTGACATTTTTCTACCGTTTTATGCCAGAACTGATTTATCAGGGACATGTTTATATTGCCATGCCGCCGCTTTACAGGGCAGAGCATAAGGGCACCTTTACCTATCTTTATAATGACAGGGAGCTGGAGCAGTTTAAAAAGCATCATAAGGGGGAAATCGGAATCCAGCGGTATAAGGGCTTAGGAGAGATGGATGCCTCCCAGCTCTGGGAGACTACATTAGACCCGGCAGTCCGGAAGATGAAGCGTGTGGATATTGAGGATAACATTTCTGCCAATCAAATTACCTCTATGCTGATGGGTTCTGAGGTGCCGCCGAGAAGAAAATTTATCGAGGACAATGCCGTGTATGCCACGCTGGACATTTAAGACTATGGATCATATGCCGGGCGGCTATGTAATATACGGATACCTATAGATTGATTGTGTAGTTATGATAGCTTGTGTGCAGGGAAGGAGAAAATCGTGGAGAATATCATAGATGTAACTTATTCGGATGAAATGCAACAGTCTTATCTGGACTATTCCGTCAGTGTCCTGACGGATCGGGCGCTTCCAGATGTGCGTGACGGTTTAAAGCCGGTGCAGAGAAAAATAATATATGACATGAGCAGGCTGGGCATCACCAGTGATAAGCCATATAGAAAGTCTGCCCGTATCGTGGGTGATACCATGGGTCGCTTCCATCCCCATGGGGATTCCTCTATTTATGAGGCGATGGTTCATTTGGAGAGGGACTGGCTTTATGCTTATCCTTTGATTGACGGTCATGGAAATTTTGGTTCCATAGAGGGGGACGGACCGGCGGCAATGCGTTATACTGAGGCGCGGCTTTCTAAAATTGTTTCGGATTTGTACATCAAGGATTTAGAGAAGGGCACGGTGCCGTTCCGTGATAATTACGAGAATACAGAAAAGGAGCCGGAGACGCTGCCGGTGGCGGTGCCGGGGCTTTTGATTACCGGAAGCGAGGGTATTGCCGTAGGTATGGCATGTAAGATCCCTACACATAACATGGGTGAGGTCATAGATGGTCTTATGGCATATATGGACAATCCTAAGCTGGATACGGCAGGCCTGATGGAGTATATTCAGGGACCGGATTTTGCCACCGGCGGCATGATTGCCAACAGGGAGGAATTGGTTAGCGCCTACGAAGAGGGCAAGGGCAGGATTCGTGTCCGGGGCACCATGTTGGAAGAAGATGCCGGATACGGGAAGAAGAATCTGGTGGTGACGGAGATTCCACCCACGATGATTGGCGGTGTGGATAAGTTTATGACCAAGATTGCGGATATGGTCAGAGACAAGACAACATCGGATATTACGGATATTAAGAATCTGTCCGGCAAGGATGGCATCCGCATTGTAATCGAGCTTAAAAAAGGGGCAAATATAGAACGGGTGAAAAGCCTGATTTATAAGCAGGCGAAGTTAGAGGATACCTATGGGCTTAATATGGTGGCAATTGTGAACGGCGCGCCAAGGCAATGCCCGTTAAAGCTGGTTATTTCCGAATTTCATAAGTACCAGCTTCAGGTTTATAAAAATAAGTATGAACACATGCTGGCGAAGGAGCGGGAGACCGAGGAGATTAAGTCGGGACTGATTGAGGCGACGGATGTTATCGATTTAATTATCGAGATTCTCCGGGGGGCTCAGAAGCGTGCGGATGCCAAGGAATGTATGATGTATGGCAAGACCGATAAGATTAAATTCCGGTTTCGCGGCTCCGAGGCGGATGCGAAGACGCTTCATTTCACAGAGCGCCAGACCGATGCGATTCTGGATATGCGGCTTTCCAAGCTGATTGGCTTAGAGTTGGATTTGTTGAAAAAGGAGCTTGCCGAGGCAAGGAAAAATATTGCACTCTACGAAGGGCTGCTTTCCAGTGACAGGAAGATGAAGGGGCAGATTAAGAAGGATTTGAAGGCGGTCAGGGAGGCATACGGCGGTGAGCGGCGGACGAAGATTGAGGAGCTTGCGGAGATTGTGGTTGCCAAGGAGGCTGTGAAGGAACAGCTTTACTATGCGTTGGTAGACCGTTTTCATTATATTAAGCTGGTGGATGAGGCAACCTATCAGAGAAACCAGGAGAATATATTGACAGATTTTAGGCACTGTATCCCGATTATGAATACGGATAAGCTGTTGGTGTTTACGGAAAGCGGCAAGCGGGGAACCTGTAAGGCATCGGCGATACCGTGTACAAAATATAAGGAGAAGGGTGTGCCGTTAGATACCCTGTGTGGCTTAGGGCATGAGGATGAAATTCTGTTTATGCTCCCGGAGATGTTTATCGGTGATAAGATACTTTTCTTTGCCCATAGCAGCGGCCTGGTGAAGCAGACAGCGGGGGAAGAATTCATTTCCTCCAAAAAACTGATTGACGCCTATAAGCTTAAGGATGGAAAGCTGGTGGCTGTCACCCTGGCGGATAAGAGCGAGGTAATTTTAGAGTCGGAAAACGGCGTGGTGCTCCGGTTTAAGCTGGAGGAAATTCCGCTGCAGAAAAAGACTGCTGCCGGTGTGAGAGGTATAAAGCTTGCCGAGGGCGACCATCTGCGGGCAGCCTATCTGGCAAATGTACAGGATGATATTCTGATGCAGAATCAACTGGTTCCTGTGTCCAGATTTAAGCCTGCAAAGCGGGACGGAAAGGGAACAAAGATACGCTTGTAGCTATCTGACAGAATCAACTTATCTTTAATCTATTTTTAATCTTTCCTCAAAGATGGATTAATGTCTGGTTGGTATAGTAAGTATTGTCAACAGACAGAACCATTTGAAAGGAATAGGTGAGGAGTATGGAACATTTAGAAAAGGTTGAAAAATTAAGGCAAAGAGCCAATGTCACTTATGGGGATGCGAAGAATGCACTGGAGGCATGCGACTGGGATCTGCTGGATGCTATGATATATCTGGAAAACCTGGATAAGGCGAAGAAACCAGAGCAGGCAGTGTATTCCACAAGCTATGATGCACAGACGCAGTATATATCCGTAGTGGATAAGGTAAACGAGCAGAAGGATACCGGTGAAAGATGGACGGAGAAGCTTGGCAGATTATGTAAGAAGGCATGGCAGAAGGGCAAAGATAATTATTTCTGTGTAGGACGTAAGGGTGAAGAGATTATTCGTGTACCGTTATGGGTATTTGTTTTAGCAATGCTGTTTGCATGGCATGTAATTTTAATCGTGATGGTGGTATCGCTGTTTTTCGATTGTCACTATTCATTTGCGGGCAAGGATGATTTATCAAAGGTAAATGCATTCATGTCCAAGGCAAATGAGCTGGCGGAGAAGGCAAAGGACGAGTATGATAAATTGTAGGGGTGTGATGTATGGAGGCACATATTCTGGTTGTGGAAGATGAAGAAAAGCTGGCGAGGTTCGTAGAGCTGGAGCTGATGCATGAGGGCTACCGGGTGAGTAAGGCGGCAAATGGCAGGGATGCTCTGGACATGATGCTGTCAGAGCGATATTCCCTGGTGCTTCTGGATATCATGCTTCCAGGCTTAAATGGTCTGGAGGTGCTGAGGCGGATTAAGAACGAGCAGGCTTTGGAGGATGTGCCTCCTGTAATTTTGCTGACTGCCAGAGATGCAGTCATGGATAAGGTGGCAGGACTGGATGCGGGAGCAGTGGATTATATTACGAAGCCATTTGCCATTGAAGAGCTGCTTGCAAGAATACGGGTGGCATTGAAGCTTCAGGGACAGATTCATCAGAACGCAGGCAGCAGTCCTGTCGGTGATGCCGATGCGCTGTGCTGGCAGGGGTTGTCTCTTCATGAGAAAAAGCATGAGGTCAGGTATGATGGTCAGGAGATTACATTGACCAACAGAGAGTTTTTGCTTTTGAAGACGCTGCTGGAAAACAGGGATATTGTGATGTCCAGAGATACGCTGCTGGAAAGGGTCTGCGGCTATGATTATGTGGGTGAGACCAATGTAATCGATGTGTATATACGGTTTTTGCGCTCGAAGATTGATGAGGTATTTGACGTAAAAATGATTCAGACAGTGAGAGGTGTGGGTTATGTCATCAAGTCAGAATAGTGGAACAAAACGAATGACCTCCATTGCCAGAAAGCTGGAGTGGTCTTTTATTTGGAAAAAGCTGGGTCTGTTCTTTGGAATGGACCTATTGCTTTTTGTGCTGCTGTTCGGTGGCTGGTTAATTGACCAAGAGTATACCAGACTGGGCGGAATCATGCCGGATTGTAAAAGAAGCTTCGCATTGGTTGAAAAAGAGGTAGATAGCAGGCTGTTCCATGGAAACCATATAGCAGGCAGTAATCTGAAAAAAGTAGTATATAAGGTGCAATGTGGGAAAGCAGCCCAAGAAGAGAATGAGACTCATAGCGGTGAGGAAAGCAGAGTGGTAGAATTTCAAGTATACATTTATGAGCCTCTCATAGTTATTGAAAGCCTTGTTTTCGCACTGCTTATACTACAGCTTCTTGTGACCGCACTGGAGGTAAATAGAGAAAGCCGGCATATTAAAAGGGTGCTGGCTCCCATTGACGAGATTGCGCTTAAGGCAGATGAGCTGAGCCGGATGACATTTACCGAGGATAAGTATCAGGAGATTGAGGAAGCTATTTCTCATTTGGAGCCAGGCGAGACGGAGCTTCTGTCTCTGGGTGATAAAGACTTGCAGGGGATAGAGGCAGCCATGAATAATTTACTGATGCGTATGCGGGATTCCTATAGGCAGCAGGCGAGGTTTGTCAATGATGCCTCCCATGAGCTGAGGACGCCGATTGCAGTGATTGAGGGATATGCAAATATGCTGTCCAGATGGGGCAGAGAGGATGAAAAGGTTTTGGATGAATCCATTGCGGCAATCCAGCATGAGTCCGAGCATATGAAGCATCTTGTGGAGCAGCTTCTGTTTTTGGCGAGAGGCGACAGTGGGAAAACTAAGCTTAGTATAGAGCCGGTTCCTATCAAAGAGCTCATGCAGGAGGTGTATGAGGAGTCGCTTATGATTGACGAGGAACACAGGTATCGTTTTTGTCCGCAGGAGGATCGTGTCGTGGTTCAGGCAGATGCCATGATGTTAAAGCAGGCTGTTCGTATTTTGGTGGACAATGCTGCAAAGTATACCCAAAAGGGAGATGAGATTATTTTAGCCTGTGGTGCAGAAGAAGATGGAAGACCGTATCTACAGGTACAGGACACCGGTATCGGTATGGCGGCGCAGGATGTGGAGCACATGTTTGAGCGTTTTTATCGTGCGGATGATGCCAGAAGCTATCAGGGCACAGGGCTGGGACTTTCGATTGCCAAGTGGATTATAGATAAGCATCGGGGACATTTTGAAATTTTGTCCCGAACGGAGCTGGGGACAAGGATTCGGATATATTTTTAAATATGTACAGCAAAGCCTATTTGCTTTGCTTAGTAGGATAACCGTTACCCTGCAGG
>CAMWOF010000055.1 GCA_947175805.1 uncultured Clostridiaceae bacterium | reverse complement strand
TCACTGTCCCAATGCACAGCGTGAAAGGCAAGTGCTGGACTGTGAAAAGCATCGTGAACATCCTTTTAATGTTCCACACTCACTTTGTGATGCCAAATCGCTCAGCGAACCAATGTAGCCTGTGATAGAACCAATCCGATTTTCTCTTGTTGCCACATTAGAACTTTCTAAATTAATTGCCATGATTTACCTCCATTCTCCTAGACTAAAAATTCTTCATTGAACAAGTTGGTGGACAAATAACGAAGCCCTGTATCCGGCAACACCGCTACAATTGTTTTGCCCTCATTTTCCGGTCTCCTTGCAAGCTCTGCCGCTACATGAATCGCAGCGCCAGCGGATGCTCCAACTAAAATGCCATCTGTTTTTGCAGCCTCTCTTGCCGCTGCATATGCCTGATTCGTATGTACCTCATACCAGTCATCGTATACCTTCCTGTCCAGATTGGCAGGAATAAAACGCTCCTCTACATTTTCAAAAGGATGTACACCTGTAATTTCCTCCTGATCCGGACGTTCCGGGCTCTGAAAGGAATCCTCTGTCGGCTGTATTCCTACAACCCTGATATCTGGATTTTGGGATTTCAAATAATTTCCTGCACCGGAAAGTGTACCGCCTGTTCCCACATTTGCAACAAAAATATCCACTTTCCCGTCTGTATCCTGCCAGATCTCAGGTCCGGTCGTTTGGAAATGTACATTGGGATTTGCGGCATTTCTTGTCTGATCAGCAAACCAGATATTCTCCTCATCCTTCACTGCTCTTTCCAGTGCCTTTACACATTCTACAAAATCAGGACCGTATTTCTCCATGCTTTCCACAATTTCAGGCACTTCAGAGAGTTTGACAGTTTCACCGCCAAATGCATGAATCACCTGATAGCGTTCCTGGCTGACCTGATCCTGAATATAAACACGGAATTTGTATCCTTTTGCTGCCGCAATCGCAGCCAGTCCAATTCCAGTATTTCCGCTGGTGAGCTCTATTATCGTATCGCCCTTTTTTAATTCACCAGATCTCTCGGCTTCCTCAATCATATTAAGCGCTATTCTATCCTTCACACTCTGATTCGGATTATAGTATTCCAGCTTCACAAGGATTTTTGCCTTCAGATTATGCCTTTTCTCGAAATTTTTTAGTTCCAGTAAAGGCGTTCTACCTACAAGCTCCGTAATTGATTCATAAATCTTTGCCATATTTATTGACCTCCATCTTAAATATGATAATCATCCGCTGAGTCCATCAGACCGAACTCAAGAAGAATTTCTTCCAACCGTTCCTGTGTCATCGGTGTAGGGATATCAAACTTGGTATTGTTAATCACCGCCTCTGCCAGATTGCGGTATTCCTGTGCCTGATTGGAATCCGGCTTATATTCAATCACTGTTTTTTTGTTGATTTCTGCTCTCTGTACAATATTGTCACGAGGGACAAAATAAAGAAGCTGTGTACCAAGTTCCTTAGAAAAAGCACGTAAAAGGTCTAACTCCCTGTCTACATTTCTACTGTTGCAGATAATGCCACCAAGCCTGACGCCGCCAGTCTTGGCATACCGCTTAATTCCCTTAGCAATATTATTGGCTGCATACAATGCCATCATTTCACCACTGGCAACAATATAGATTTCTTTAGCTTTCCCCTCTCTGATTGGCATTGCAAAGCCACCGCAGACCACATCACCCAGAACATCGTAAAATACATAATCCAAATCCTCCGTGTAAGCCCCCAGATTCTCAAGCATATTAATCGAAGTAATAATGCCCCGTCCTGCACAGCCTACGCCCGGTTCCGGTCCGCCGGATTCCACACATCTTGTTCCGCCATATCCCTCTCTCATAATTCTGTCAAGTTCAATATCCTCGCCCTCATCCCTGATTGTATCCAAAACAGTCTTCTGTGCCAGACCACCAAGAAGAAGTCTTGTCGAATCTGCCTTTGGATCACATCCTACCACCATTACTTTTTTTCCATGTTCCACCAGTCCTGCTGTCAGGTTCTGTGTTGTGGTTGACTTTCCAATACCTCCCTTTCCATAGATTGCAATTTGTCTTAATTCTGCCATTGTTCTTCTTTCCTTTCAAAATAAATGTTGTAATTGTTCATAGGTAATTAACTTATCCAGTGACTCTTCCATCATTCCCGGCAGCTCCACTGGTGTAATGCCAGACTGCTCCACCATATTCGCAGCGCCCATTCCTATCCTGCTGACTAATATGTATTTGCAGTCCTTAAATTTGCTAATATTGCTGCAAAGCTTTTCCTCATTATGATTTCCCCCGTTACATACAGGTGTAACTGTTCTTGTTTCAAGAAATCTGTAGTTACCTGTTCCCGCCACTTCATATATATAGAAAGTATCTGCCCTGCCAAAATGCTGATTTATGACAATTCCATCACTGGATGCTACAGCCACTTTATATACATCCGTTTCCAGTTGTCCCTTTGCCAGATTATCCATGTGAAAATGTTTCCTTTACATTTATTCTTCTCTGGTAAATCTGATCACCGTACTCCGATTTTCCCGGAATACCGACCGCATCGGCCCTGCAGTGCTGGCAATGCCTGAATACATCTATATACTTAGAGGCTTTTGTTCTTGCCTCATCAATCTGGGAACAGACAGGAGCTTTCCTATCAGCCAGTTCATACTGTGGAATCAAGGGAATAATATTATAAATGCTTGCACCTGCCGCTTTTACGGTTTTTGCAATTTCTTCTACATGCCCACCATTAATCTCTGGAACAAGTACTGTATTTATCTTTATTGTGATACCAGCAGCCGCAACTTTTTTGATACCTTTTATCTGATTTTCTATGAGAATCGCTGCCCCTTCTATGCCTTCATATTTTCTTCCATGATAAATAATGTATTTATTCAGCTTTGCGAGAATCTCAGGTTTTACCGCATTCACTGTAACGGTCAGGGAATCAATTCCTATATCAATCACTTCATCTGCCTTTTCATACAAGAGCAGCCCGTTTGTGCTCATACATTTAATGAGCTTCGGGAATTTTTCTTTCACCTTTCTGAAAGTCTCCAAGGCATAATCCGTAGCAAGTGTATCTCCCGGTCCCGCAATGCCGGCAACTGTGATTTCGGGACAGATGGATAAAGCTTTTTCCAGAACTTCCAGACTTTCATCAGGCGTTATCACTTTCGAGGTCACTCCCGGTCGTTCCTCCACATCATTGATCACCCTGTCACAAAAACGGCAGGCAATGTTACATCCCGGACTAACCGGAAGATGAATCCGTCCCACATTATTTTTATGACCGCCAAAACACGGATGGGAGTTTTGCAAGTCCTGATATGTATTGCTCATACTACACCTTCCTTCACTATAATATGTAACGATTCAGAACAGAAAATATTATGCAAAATATAGTATGTCATGGTTTATTCTAAATCCGAACCGTTACTGAATGATACTGGGCGGATTCGAACCGCCAACTTCAGTTTTGCAAACCTATGCCATTCCAACGGCTACAGCATCCTGATTGTGGAACTACAACGAGTCATAAAGAAAAAACCAGAGGTCTGTTAATCTTTTTAACAAAACCTCTGGTTTTCCAGTCAGTCTTTTATTCTGTATTTTTCAGTTTTATCTATTTGGACAATTTTACCATCCTGAATAATAAGTGTAATGCTTCCATATTTCATATCACTTAACAGTTCTTCAAGAGTGTCTAAATGCGAACTATCCAAAACCTGCTTACTTTCTGTTTCTTTCATTCACATCCGCCTCCAATCCGGAGAAAATCTGTCTGCTTAATTATTATTGAATAATGGAGTAGACAAATATCTGTCGCCAGAGTCAGGAAGTAATGCTACAATCGTCTTTTCTTTGTTTTCCGGTCTGTTCGCAAGAATCACTGCTGCCTTAAGCGCAGCACCAGAAGATATCCCCACGAGAATTCCTTCACTTACTGCAAATGCCTTGCCCTCTGCAAATGCATCATCATTCTCAATAGTAATAATCTCATCATAAACATTCGTGTTCAGCACTTCAGGAACAAATCCTGCTCCTATTCCCTGAATCTTATGTGCACCCGGTGTTCCTTCCGACAAAACAGGGCTTCCCGCCGGCTCCACTGCCACAATTTTCACATCCGGATTCTTTTCTTTTAAGTATTCGCCAACACCCGTGATGGTTCCACCTGTTCCTACACCGGCAACAAAAATGTCTACCTTGCCCTCGGTCTGCTCCCAGATCTCCGGTCCCGTCGTCTCCTTATGCACTGCCGGGTTCGCCGGATTCACAAACTGTCCTAATATAACTGCTCCATCAATTTCTTTAGAAAGCTCTTCTGCTTTTGCAATAGCCCCCTTCATTCCCTTAGCTCCTTCTGTGAGCACCAGCTCTGCACCATATGCCTTTAAAAGATTTCTCCTCTCAACGCTCATGGTATCCGGCAGGGTAAGGATTGCCCGGTATCCCTTTGCCGCTGCAACAGCAGCAAGACCGATTCCGGTATTCCCGCTGGTAGGCTCAATAATGGTTGCTCCCTCTTTTAAAAGACCTTTCTTTTCCGCATCTTCAATCATTGCCAATGCAATACGATCCTTCACGGAACCCGCCGGATTGAAATATTCCAGCTTTGCAAGAATCGTGGCATCTGCCACGCCTGCTTTCTTCGCATACCCATTCAGTCTCAGTATCGGGGTTTTTCCGATTAACTCCAGTGCACTTTCTTTGATTTGACTCATAATGATTACCTCCATAAAATTAATATTTGTTTGATAGCTCCGCTAACATCCTTCAAGTTCATAAAAAAACAGCTGTCATATGCTTATGACAACTGCCAGCTTTGTGCTTAGTAAGCCGGGTGCATCATACACATGAAAAGTAAACCGTATTCATATATACAGTCTGACAGCAACAACAATTATTATTTTTTCTATTCGCTACCATATTATTTGTTTTCATATGAATTGCTCCTTCCTCATTTCCTACTTACCTAATAGGTTTTATAGGTTTTGATCTATGTTACACATTATACTTTTCCCTATTTATCTTGTCAATAGATTTTCTTGATCAAGGTGATAGATTATTCCTTTTACACATAATAGATATTGTCTATGGTTTGGAATGAGCCTGACATATTCTCATTAAAAATACCTGATTCTACAAATACACCTTCTGCTCCAAGCTGCATCATCCTCCATTTTATAAATTTGCAAAATCCAAAAACAGTAACCGCATTTTTTCTTCCGTTTCAAAAAATTCATTTTTATGATTTGTACCTTGGTATACCTGCTTTCCATCCTGATAGGCAGTCAGCGTATTCATTGGAACAGGTTCCCATACATGGTGGTCAAGCGGCTTGGTTGATATTACAACTGCATCTCCTTTCTGGCAGCTGTATAAGCTGTTTTGATAATTGGTATGCACATACATCAGTTCACCGTCAAATAAAAGAAGATTTACCTTATTTTCCGATGTAATTTCGCAAAGAACTTCATCTATCAGTTCAAACCGCTCCTGCCCTGACAGCTCTTCTTTCTGTTCAAGTTCGGAATTCACCCGGCTGATTATGTAGGCAAGAATCCGCTCACTATCCGTAGTTCCCTGCTGTTTATGGACAAAGGGATCCAGCACATCACATTCAAAAATCGTCCCATTATGTGCCAGAGTCCACGTCCTGTCGCTGTTGTCACGCATGACAAAGGGGTGGGAATTTTCATAGTTGATACTCCCCCGCGTGGCAAGCCGTATATGCGCAATCATCTTATCTGTTTCAACCTTATATTGTAACCTGTGCTTCAAATAAGAACTTTTATGTGAGGCTTCCGGCTGCTTTTCCAGAGATACCGCATTTCCATAGAAAAATGCCATTCCCCATCCGTTTGGATGGTCAACGCCATGTGAGAAAAACTCTGAGAGAAGCTCATTTAGTTCCAATTTACTTTGCGAGGTTACACCAAACAATTCACACATTTATTTCCCCTGCCTTTCCTTTACAAGCTCCAACCCTTTTTTTACATATCCATCTCCAAACTGTTTTCTGATTTTCCATGCATACCTGTTATCTGCATCTATAAATTTTTCATATTCAAACTGTAAGATTTCATCTACATCTAACGAAAGTTCACCGTAGAACTCTTTCATCATATCAATTACTTTTAAGGCCGCATGGGCTACAGAATATATTTCTCCATCTGGTGTCAATATATTGACTGTCTTTAAATCGTACCGGGCGGCATTCTTAAAATTCTGCACTGCCTGAATCTGGTCCTTTTCGCTAAATGGCTGACTCGGAGTTGCAGCAAGCCAGACCATTAAAAGCTGTGCAAAGATAATATCCTTTTCCTCCACACCCGCGCTTACAAGGGGATTTAAATCAAACATTCGCAGTTCTATATGATTGACGCCATTTCGGCACAACGACTCTAAGTTGTTTTCTCCTGCCGGCTTTAACCGTATTGGATAATATAGTTCAGAAGCAGCCTTTAATAATCCCATATCCACATATTTTCGTATACTGTCTGTATATGCGGAAATATTATGATAATCCAGAATAGGCGCAAACTCGTTCCAATATCCCATTTCGCCGCATCTAACGGATGCCATTCCCGTAAACACATCCTGATTGTAAATCCCTTTCTCTACAAATGAGCTGTCCAGAAGCGGACTTGCCGCAGTCACAGCCACAAGCAGCCAGCCATATGCAGCCATTCTCTGTGCAAGTTCCAGATAAAACCTGTTTTTGTATTCTTGATAATCCGGCTCCTTTTGATATTTGAAATCAGCTTCCAGCAGTTTCTCAGAAAAGGAATAATTTACATGGATGCCGGAAAATGTCATTTTATACCGCCCATATTTTGCAGACAAATATTCCCTGTATGCTGTTTTTGATACCTCAATGCCTCCGAAAACCGCAACCGGTATGTCACTTTCATTCTCAATGTAAGGAGGATTGGAAAACGGCCACAGGTATTCTCTTTCCGGCAGGCTTTCTAAGCTTTCATAAATACGCCTGTTGTGAAACTCCAGCTCTTCAATTGCTTCTTTCACACTAGTATGCACCGATGTGTTAATCTCCGTTTGATTTTCACAGAAATCCTTTACAATGTGCGTATCATCCATAAATGGATGGGGCGAATGGGATAACGTCCCGTCTTTTTTTATCCTTAAGCTTTCCTTCTCCAGTCCAAAATTTCCTTCTAAAATACTTTTTTTAACATCATGATTTTCTATATGTAACATTGCATATCTGCCTCTCTATTCGTGTATTTCTTTTCTGATTCTTTCCAATGCTTCCGACAGCACACTCCGTGGGCAGGCGACATTGATTCTCTGAAATCCCCTTCCGCTCTCTCCAAATATTTTTCCGCTGTCGAGCCACAGCTTTGCTTTATGTATTATAAGATATTCCAAATCATCCGCATCAAGCCCTGTTTCCCTGAAATCAAGCCACACAAGGTAAGTTCCCTCGTGTTCTACCATGCGTACACCATGCAGTTTTTCTTCCACATACCTTTTGGTAAATTCTATATTATCTGTCACATAGGAAAGCATTGCCTGATACCACTCCTCCCCCTTACTGTATGCGGCTTCACATGCGACAAGTCCCATGACACCGAGCTGGCTCGTACCTGCCGCATCAAGTTCCTTACGGAACTTATGATTTAAATCACGGTTTGGGATAAAAATATTTGACATCATCATACTGGCAAGGTTAAAGGTCTTACTTGGCGAGGTACAGATAATGCTGATATCCTCATATTCCTTTTTCAAATTTGCGAAAACCTGATGCTTTCCCTGAAACACAAAATCCTGATGAATTTCATCACTGACCACAATGACATGGTGCTTCACACAGATATCGCCCAGCCTTGTCAGTTCTTCCCTTGTCCAGACTCTTCCCACCGGATTGTGCGGGCTGCACAAGAAAAACAGCTTAATCTGTTCCTCGATAATCTTTTTTTCAAAATCATCAAAATCTATATGGTAACGATTGTCCTCCCCCAGATATAATGTGTTGCTTACCACTTTTCTCCCATTGTCTTCTATTACTTCCGAAAATGGGTAATATACAGGTAATTGAATCAGCACACCATCGCCCGGTTTTGTATATGCCTTTACTGCCATGGCCAGTGCAAATACAACACCCGGTGTTTTCACCAGCCATTTTTCCTGTACATTCCAGTCATGATGCCTCTTCATCCAGTCCCTTATAATCTCAAAATATGGTGTCTGAACTTCACTATATCCAAAGATTCCATGTCTTGCCCGCTCTATCAGGGCATCCTCGATATAAGATGATGTCTCAAAGTCCATATCCGCTACCCACAGTGGCAGCACATCCTCCGGCATTCCACGCCTTTTTGCAAAATCATATTTCAGGCATCTTGTACCCTTTCTATTAATTCTTCTGTCAAAATCAAGATTTCTTTCAGCCATGCAATTCACCTTCTATCTCACGAAAAACATTATCAAGTTCATCCAACAAATCTTTTACATTCTCAATTCCAACAGAAAGTCTGAGCGTGCTTTCTGTAATCCCATTCCTTTCCCGGATTTCTTTTGGCACATCTGCATGCGTCTGTGTTGTTGGATACGTTATCAGCGTTTCTACACCTCCAAGGCTTTCCGCAAACTTAATCATACGGACTTTCTCTAAAACCGCCAATGCAAATTCTCTGCTTTCAAGCTGGAATGTGAGCATCGCCCCAAATCCCCTTGCCTGCTTTTTCATGATTTCATATCCCGGATGCGTGGGAAGCCCAGGATAGATAACTTTCGTCACTGCATTTTGTTCCTTTAACCAATTAGCAATCGTTATCGCATTTTGCTGTGACTTTTCCATACGGATGCCAAGTGTCTTGATTCCACGGAGAATAAGCCAGCTGTCAAACGGCGCAAGCCCCGCTCCTGTCGTCTTGATTAAAAAACGAAACTTCTCACTGATGTCTTCCCTGTTTGTAATCAAAAAACCAGCCAGCGTATCATTATGTCCGCCAAGATATTTCGTCCCACTATGTACAACAATATCTGCACCCAAATCTAATGGATTCTGAAAATATGGGGAAAGGAAAGTATTGTCAACAATCAAAAGCAAATTATGCTTTTTTGCTATTTCCCCAAGCGCCTCTATATCGGTCACATTCATCATGGGATTAGTGGGAGTCTCAATGTAAATCGCCTTTGTATTTTCACTAATATAACTCTCAATATCTTCTTTATAACAATCAATACTTGAGAATGTAATTCCGTTTTTTTCTGATACATTATGAAAAAACCTTATACTGCCCCCATACAGGTCTGCATCCACAATCAAATGGTCCCCCGGATGAAACAACTCCATCATCAAAGCAATTGCTGCCATCCCTGTTGAAAATGCCAATGCATCTAATCCATTTTCCAGCGTTGCCACCACCTTTTCCAAATGCTCCCTTGTAGGGTTCTGCAGCCTGCTGTAATCATAGCCTGTGCTTTTCCCCACACCTAAATGTGCATAGGTTGCTGTCTGGTAAATAGGATAACTGACTGCCCCATAATTATTACTGCATCCTTCTTCCTCTTCTAAATGCAGGCATTTTGTTTCAATTTCTCTCGCCATAATATTTCCTCCTGATTAACCTAAAGATTTATTCTCGTATTTTGCTATTTCCTCCAAATATTTCTGTCCTATCGCACTGATTGGTGCATCTTTCCTTGATATATATCCAATTGTCATCCCTTCATCTGATTTCAGTTTTACGGCACAATAATCCTTTCCATTCAAATCTTCACATATGATACCAGAGCATAAAGTAAATCCGTTCAGCCCAACCATAAGATTTAACAATGTTGCCCTGTCATTGGCACGGATGGACCTTTTATACTGATAAGTACTTAAAACCTCTTCTGCAAAGTAGAAGGAATTATGCTCACCCTGTGCAAAACTAAGACACGGGTACTCATCCAATTCCTCTAATGCTATTTCTTTCCTTTCTGCCAGTGGATGTCCTTTCCACATATATACATATACACCACATTCCAGCAATGGCTGAAACTGTAGATTGTACTCCGCAAACAACTTATTTAATACATTTTTGTTAAAATCATTCAGATATAAGATGCCGATTTCACTTTTACGATTCTTGACATTCTCAATGACTTCATGCGTTTTCGTCTCATGCACCTCAAACTCATATTCATCCATTCCATACTGCTTCACAAGTTCCACAAATGCATTTACCGCAAATGTATAGTGCTGCATAGATACACCGAAAGTCTTTTTCACCTCTGTCTGTGAAATATATTTTGCATCCAGTAATTCATACTGCTCCATCACTGATTTTGCATACCCGATAAATTCCGCACCTCTCGTTGTCAGGGTAATCCCATTTTTAGACCGTATAAATATGTCAAACCCTATCTCCTTTTCCAATGAACGGATTGCGGAGGAAAGGCTGGGCTGGGATATAAAAAGTACCTTTGCAGCATCATTCAATGAATTCTGTCCTGATACCGTAATTGCATATTTTAACTGAACTAATGTCATTTTGTCCTCCTATAATTCCTATAGAATTAGTATGTTTTATAG
>CAMWOF010000054.1 GCA_947175805.1 uncultured Clostridiaceae bacterium | reverse complement strand
TTATATAATAATAAAACAGGATGCGCATAAGATAAACATTCTTGTGAAATCCCGAATCGGAAATAGGAGGGGTACTGTGAAAGAAAAATTGATAATAATTATTGCTATCGCTGCCGCATTGTCCCTGTTTTTGGCGGGCTTTCTGACAGCGTCTCTGCTGAGTAAAAAAACAGAACCTAAAGTGACTGTCAGCGCAACTGCGATTGAGGAGAGAATCAGTCAGTGTAGTAAGCTGACAACGGCGCAGCTTGACTACCGGGGTTTGATTCGGTATACGGATGGCTAGATCCCCTTTATAAATCAAAAAAGCTTTTCTATGGTATATGTTGCGCACGTGACTGCCGGCATTGATTTGTCAAAGGCGCAGGTTGAGGTAAGCCAGGACCGTGTGACAATCACGCTTCCTGCCGCCGTTATGCAGGAGGTTGTCATTGACCCTGACACTATAGAATTTTATGATGAAACGGCTTCCCTTTTTAACTGGGCGAAACGGGAGGACGCCACAAAGGCAATGGAATACGCCGAGCAGGATGCCATGAATAAAATAGAAGAAAGCGAACTTTTAGCGCAGGCCGCATCTCAGGCAGAAATGGTGCTTAGGACCCTGCTGGCACCGATTACGGAGGATGAAAATGCATACACATTGGAAATATTGACGCAATAATGAAATATGTGAGTGCTGTAACAGTGAGGGAACAGTAGGAAATATAAGTGTTGGGATAATGCTGGACTGTATGAAGAAAGTCTTGTGAGGGAATGATAAATGTGGGAGCAGTTTCAAAGAACAGAATTATTGCTGGGGAAGGCCGCCATGCGCCGTTTGGCCGGTGCGAGAGTGGCAGTGTTTGGTATTGGCGGCGTGGGCGGTTATACGGCAGAGGCGCTTGCGAGAAGCGGTATCGGGGCGTTGGATTTGATTGACAATGATAAGGTCAGTCTGTCTAATTTAAACCGGCAGATTATTGCTACGAGATCTTCTTTAGGGCGTGATAAGGTGGATGTGATGCGGGAACGGATTTTGGATATTAATCCGGAGCTTAAGGTAGAGATTCATAACTGCTTTTTTTTGCCGGAGACAGCAGGGGATTTCTGTTTTGAAAACTATGATTATGTTGTGGATGCAGTGGATACGGTAACTGCCAAGCTTGCCAT
This sequence comes from uncultured Clostridiaceae bacterium, assembly GCA_947175805.1. Taxonomy (GTDB): domain Bacteria; phylum Bacillota; class Clostridia; order Lachnospirales; family Lachnospiraceae; genus RGIG6919. The sequence continues at coordinate 9,440 of CAMWOF010000054.1, read as the reverse complement.
TGTGGAGGCGGCAAGGTCGGCACATGTTCCGATTATCAGCAGCATGGGAGCGGGGAATAAGCTGGACGCCAGCCGATTTCAGGTGGCGGATATCTATGAGACAAAAGTCTGTCCGTTGGCGAAGGTAATGCGCAGGGAATTGAAAAAACGTGGTATTGGCAGTCTGAAGGTGGTCTATTCAGAGGAGCAGGCAATTTCCCATCAAAGCTCCTTTTCGGAAATGACCGAAGCTGACAGAGAGGATGTGCCAGAGATAGACAGACCGGATACTGCAGGCGCATCAGACACAGCGCATATGGCGGGCAGGAGAAGTGTGCCGGGCAGTGTTGCCTTTGTCCCCTCTGTGGCCGGACTGATTATCGCCGGGGAGGTTGTAAAAGACCTTTGCGGGTATGGAGACTGCCTCTCCTAAATATAACAGGAATAGGCAAAGCTTGAAAGGAGTTTATCATGTACGATTTGATTATAATAGGCGGCGGTCCCGCCGGGCTTTCTGCCGGCGTATATGCCAAACGTGCAAAAATGGACGTGTTGGTTATGGAAAAGGCGGTTATGAGCGGCGGACAAATTCTGAATTCCGAGCAGGTGGATAATTATCTTGGGCTGAACGGTTTAAGCGGGTTTGATTTGGCGGCAAAATTCAGGGAGCATGCGGATGCACTGAAGGTTCCTTTTGAGGTGGCGGAGGTGACTTGCTTGTCCCAAGGAGAAAACGGCAGAACTTTTATGGTGCAAACGGCTGATGGAAGGAAGCTGGAGACAAAAACCGTGCTTCTTGCGACTGGCGCAGGGTATAAGCTGTTAAATGTACCAGGAGAGAGCCGTCTTGCGGGCTATGGCGTGTCCTACTGTGCAACCTGTGACGGGGCGTTTTACCGGGACAGGGATGTAGCTGTGATTGGCGGCGGGGATGTGGCATTATGGGATGCCATCTATTTGTCAAAGCTTTGCAGAAAGGTATATCTTGTACACAGGAGAGATGGTTTTCGAGCTGCAAAATATGTTCAGGACAGGGTGCTGGGCACGGAGAATATAGAATTTCTTCCTTTCTTTGAAGTGGAGGAAATCGAAGGTGACCAGAGAGTAGAGAGTTTAAAGATAAAGAATAATCAGACCGGGGAGAAGCGTGTGCTTGCTGTTTCAGGGGTATTTGTGGCTGTAGGCATGGTGCCGCAGACTGCCCTGGTGAAGGAACTGGTGGAAACGGATAAGGCAGGATATGTCAAGGCATCTGAGGAAGGGATTACCAGCCTTCCGGGGATTTTCGTTGCGGGGGATGCAAGAACCAAAGCTTTAAGACAGGTGGCAACGGCAGTGTCGGATGGTGCAAATGCGGCGGTTTCCATAGAGCAGTATCTTTCATAGAAACAGGAAATATAGATAGGGGAGGAAGAGGATGGATGAAGCAGAGCGTAAGTATGAGGTTTTAAAGGAATATTTAAAGTCCTTAGGGAGTGTGGCGTTGGCATTTTCTGGTGGTGTGGATTCTACTTTTTTGTTGATGGCTGCCAAAGAGGCATTGGGGGATGATGTCCTGGCTGTGACTGCATGTGCCTGTCTGTTTCCAGAGGTGGAACAGGCGGAGACGGAAGTGTTTTGCAGAGAGCACCACATACGGCAGGAAAAGCTTTCCTTTGATGTCCTTTCTGTTTCGGGGTTTCGGGAAAATCCGCCCAACAGGTGTTATTTGTGTAAATACAGCCTGTTTGTACATATGGCAGAGGTTGCGAAAAGACATGGAATTTCCCATATTGTTGAGGGTTCTAATATGGACGATAGGGGAGATTATCGTCCCGGTATGCAGGCGGTGAAAGAGCTGGGAATTAAAAGTCCACTGCAGGAGGCAGGGCTATATAAGTCGGAGATTCGCCGTCTTTCTAAAGCAATGGGGCTGAATACATGGGATAAGCCGTCCCTTGCATGCCTTGCATCCAGATTTGTCTATGGAGAAACTATAGATGAGGATAAGCTTGGTATGGTGGAGAAGGCAGAGCAAAAGCTTAGAAAGCTGGGCTTTCGGCAGGTCAGGGTACGCATCCATGGCGGACTGGCGAGGATAGAGGTGCCGGAATCGGAACTGCCAAAACTGATGCAGGATGAAGTCAGGGTGGAGATATACCGATATTTGCAGGAGCTGGGTTTTACTTATGTTGCCTTGGATTTGGAGGGCTACCGAACAGGAAGCATGAATGAGGCCTTAATATAATTTTTTGGAACAAAAGAATGAAAAAATAAATATGTTTACATTTAAACCCTGCTGTGCTATAATCAACACGGTTTTGTAACTACCCATTTCCTTGTTTCAGGATACTCCAACCTGATTCTAAGATGTGGGCATATAAAAGGCATGGTTCATGCTGGTAAATATTTATTTTCAGGAGGATTAAAAAATGATTACAACAGAGCAGAAGGCGAACATTATTAAGGAGTATGGACGCGGTGACAACGATACTGGCTCACCGGAGGTTCAGGTAGCATTGTTAACTGCCAGAATCAATGATTTGAATGAGCATTTTAAGATGCATCCGAAGGATCATCATTCCAGACGTGGTCTTTTGAAGATGGTAGGACAGAGAAGAAACCTGCTGGCATATTTAAAGAAATGTGATATCGAGAGATACCGTTCCTTAATTGAGCGTTTAGGTTTAAGAAAATAGCTGCTGTGTAATAGCTGCATTTTAGAGGATTGTCTGCGGGCAATCCTCTTTTTTTATTGAAAAAAGAAGCTGACAAATAAAATTTTATAAAATTAATCCATAAAAAATGAATTGTGCTCCGTATAGAATATATCCAAAGAGATGGTTTCAAAAACAAATTATTTATGGAAGGAGTATAAGCTATGAAGAAGAAAATACTTATTGCATTAGGCATCATGCTGATGTGTACCGGATGTGGCAGCAAAACCGCCAGTCTGAGGGAGGATACCGATGCATACGAGAATGATGCGTGGAATGGTGTAGCTACGGAGAGTGCAATGCCCCAGCAGTCACTAGGGGCGGAAGGCTTCGGGGAGGATTACCTGCTTTATGATAAAGCAGAGGCAATGTCAGATGTAGATGTATATGATGAGGAGATGTCAAACACTGCTTCGGCAGCGGGTGGGAATGGCGGAGATTCCGGGCAGGCAAATTCGGCCGAGGGCGGCAAGATAAACAAAGAAATGTTGATTTACCGCGGAAATCTTCAAATTGACACTTTGGATTTTGAGGCCTCAGTCAGTGCTTTTAAGGCGCTTTTAAACGAAAAGGGAGGCTTTGTGGAATCTGAATCCTATTCAGATAACGGTGGCAGCGGATATTATTTTGTGGAGGAGTCAGAAAAGCATAACAAGTATCAGGCCACGGTGCGGGTGCCGAGTAAAGAGTATGACGGATTGATGAATTCAGCTTCTGACTTTGGTGATGTCAGGAGTAAATTCTCCAATGCCTCTAATGTGACCCAGCAGTACAGCAGCTACAAATCTCAATTAGAGGTTTATGAAGCGCAGTACAGCAGATATTTAAGCCTGCTGGAGAATGCTTCGGAGGATGAGTATGCCCTGCAGATTGAAAATAAACTGTTTGAGATTCAGGTTGAGATAGCGGATTTAAAGTCTGGTATCACCAATATTGAAAATGATGTCGCATACTCTTATATCGACATTTCGATTACTGAAGTTTCCAAGTATGAGAAGGAACCGGCGCCAAAGGATACCTTCCTTGACCGGCTGAAAAGCACATGCAGCGATTCATGGACCCGGTTTTTACTGCTCTTGGAGGATATTATATTCTTTGTTATTATGAATATATACTATATTGTCGTCCTCTTGGTTATTGTATGTCTTGTAATCAGGGCGATTAGAAAGAAGAGAAAAAAAGCAGGGAAAGCCGCAGACGTGTTAAAAGAGGAAAATCAAAAGGCAGCACATCTGGAAGGGCAGGCAAAGGATACGGCAGAGAAGGTAAAGGATATGGGAACACAAGGGGCAGATAAGGAAACGACAGAAAAAGAATAAGGTGAAACGGAGCTATTTTCCCGTGCGGCTGCCAGAGATTCTATTGTGGAATCTTTGACAGCCGAATTTTTTAACAATTTTTTAGCAGGCGAATTTTTCCACCAAGGTTCTTGAAGTATTGCAAAACCTATGATATACTTAAAAAGATTGTGATGAGACTGAACCGAGACTACTGAAACAGACAGAAAAAAACAGCCGGCTTGTGGCAGGAGTTTCTGTATATTTCAGTCGTTTCGGGGTCTTATCAAGATTAAGACAAATACAAAAAAGGAGAAAAGTTATGTTTAAAACATTTTCAATGGAACTTGGCGGAAGAACACTGAGCGTTGATGTAGGAAGGGTTTCTGCACAGGCGAACGGTGCCGCGTTCATGCACTATGGTGATACCACCGTTTTATCTACGGCTACGGCTTCGGAAAAGCCGAGAGACGGTATTGATTTCTTCCCGCTCAGCGTGGAGTATGAGGAGAAGATGTATTCTGTGGGAAAGATTCCAGGAGGCTTTAATAAGAGAGAGGGAAAGGCGTCTGAGAACGCAGTTCTTACCTCCCGTGTAATTGACCGCCCGATGCGTCCTTTATTTCCGAAGGATTATAGAAATGATGTGACGCTGAACAATCTTGTCATGTCAGTAGATCCTGCATGCAGGCCGGAGATTGTCGCTATGTTAGGTGCAGCGATTGCCACCTGTATTTCTGATATTCCGTTTGATGGTCCCTGTGCGATGACACAGATGGGGTTAGTAGATGGCGAGTTTATCGTAAATCCGAGCCAGGAGCAGTGGGATAATGGGGATTTGCAGCTTACCGTTGCGTCTACCTCGCAGAAGGTGATTATGATTGAGGCAGGTGCAAATGAGATTCCTGAGGCGAAGATGATTGAAGCTATTTACATGGCACATGATGTGAACCAGACCATCATTGCCTTTATCAACCAGATTGTTGCTGAGTGTGGCAAGCAGAAACATTCCTATGTAAGCTGTGCGATTCCTGCGGAAATGTTTGAGGAGATGAAAAAGATTGTGACGCCGGAGCAGATGGAGGAAGCAGTCTTTACGGATGTGAAGCAGGTGCGCGAGGAGAATATCCGCAAGGTAACAGAACAGATGGAGGAGGCATTTGCCGGTAACGAGGAATATTTGGCAGTGCTCGGCGAGGCAATTTACCAGTATCAGAAAAAGACCGTCCGCAAGATGATATTAAAAGATAAGAAGCGTCCGGACGGACGTGCCATTGACCAGATTCGCCCGTTGGCGGCAGAGGTCGATATCGTTCCGAGAGTGCACGGTTCCGCTATGTTTACCAGAGGACAGACACAGATTTGCAATATCTGTACACTGGCACCTCTTTCCGAGATTCAAAAGATTGACGGCTTAGATGCTAATATTACATCCAAGAGATACATGCACCACTATAATTTCCCATCCTATTCGGTTGGAGAGACGAAGGTTTCAAGAGGACCGGGGCGAAGGGAGATTGGACACGGCGCATTGGCGGAGAAGGCATTGGTGCCGGTACTTCCTTCTGAGGAGGAGTTCCCATACGCAATCCGTACAGTGTCAGAGACTTTTGAGTCCAACGGTTCTACATCAATGGCATCTACCTGTTCCTCATGCTTGTCGCTGATGGCAGCGGGTGTTCCGATTAAAAAGATGGTGGCAGGTATTTCCTGCGGACTGGTAACCGGGGATACGGATGATGATTTTGTATTGCTTACGGATATCCAGGGACTTGAGGATTTCTTCGGCGATATGGACTTTAAGGTGACAGGTACAAAGGATGGTATCACTGCGATTCAGATGGACATTAAGATTCATGGTCTGACAAGACCGATTGTGGAGGGTGCCATCGCACGATGCAGGGAGGCGCGTTTCTTCATAATGGATACCTGCATGACGCCTGCCATTGCAGCGCCGAGAGAGCAGCTTTCTGCACTGGCGCCTAAGATTATCCAGATGACGATTGATCCGGAGAAAATTGGCGAGGTTATCGGACAGAGAGGTAAGACCATCAATATGATTATTGAGGAGACCGGCGTAAAGATTGATATTGATGATGATGGTCATGTATTTATCTGCGGCATCGACCAGGCGGGCATGGACAAAGCGGCACAGATTATCCACTCCATTGTAGACCCGGTTGAGGTTGGCAAGATATATGAGGGCAAGGTTGTCCGTATTATGAATTTTGGCGCCTTTGTTGCTCTTGCTCCGAATAAGGACGGTTTGATTCACATTTCCAAGCTTGCGAAAGAGCGTGTGGAGAAGGTAGAGGATGTGGTAAATATCGGTGATACTGTGAGAGTTAAGGTATTGGAGGTTGGCCCGATGGGCAAAATCAGCTTAAGCCTTAAGGACGTAGAGCAGTAAAATGTAATGAATTCCAAAGGGACAAGCCAATGGTTTGTCCCTTGTTTTAAAAGGTATAGGGAGGGTTGAAAATGCAGTTTGGTTATTTTGACGAGAAGGAAAAAGAGTATGTGATTACCAATCCGGCAACACCGGCGCCTTGGGCAAATTATCTGGGTTCCCCGGAATATGGCGCAATTATATCCAACAATGCCGGGGGATATTCTTTTGTAAAGAGCGGCGCCAACGGCAGGGTTATCCGTTATATATTTAACCAGTTTGACGAGCCGGGCAGATACATTTATCTGCGCGATGATGACAGCCGGGATTTCTGGTCAGCCTCTTGGCAGCCGGTGGGCAAGGATACGAGCGCATATAAGAGCGAATGTCACCATGGTACTGCTTATACGCGAATGTTGGCAGACTATGCGGATATTCATTCGGAGGTGCTCTATTATGTACCTCTGGATAAGACCCATGAGGTCTGGAATCTTAAGGTGACGAACAATTCTGACAGGGTCAGAAAAATTTCTGCCTTTGGTTATTGTGAGTTTACCAATGACAGCAATTATGAGCAGGATCAGGTAAATCTTCAGTATACATTATTTATAACCAAGACATATTTTAAAGAGAACAAGATTCTCCAGACGATTAATGAGAATGTCAACAAGCAAGCAATCAACGGGGATGTCAGTGTGGGAAGATTCTTCGGCGTGAAGGGCGCAGATGTAACATCTTATAATGGTGATAAGGAGTCTTTCCTGGGACGCTATCATCACTATAACAGCCCGGTTGCACTGGAAAATGGGAAATGTGACAACACATTGAATTATAACGGCAACGCCTGCGGCGCATTGCATTGTGCCTTAGAATTGCAGCCGGGAGAGACAAAGGAGCTTGTTTTTGTCCTCGGTATGAAGCAGGAGGCTGAGGCAAATGTGGTATTGGATGCCTATGGGGATGTTGGTGCGGTGGTTGCCGGGGAGTTTGCTGAGCTCAAGGCATACTGGCATGAGAAACTCAATCATTTTCAGGTGGAGACGCCAAGTGAGGCGTTTAACAATATGTTGAATACATGGAATTCATATCAGTGCTTCATGACATTTATATGGTCAAGGGCGGCTTCCTTCTCTTATTGTGGTCTCAGAAACGGTTACGGCTACCGGGATACGGTGCAGGATATCCAGGGTGTGATTCACCTGGCGCCGGAGATGGCGAAGGAAAAGATTATATTCATGCTGTCTGCGCAGGTGGATAACGGCGCAGGGCTTCCGCTCGTGAAGTTTACGCACAATGCGGGTCATGAGGATACGCCGGACGATGAATCCTATGTGCGCGCAACGGGACATCCGGCATACCGCGCAGATGATGCTCTTTGGCTGTTTCCGACTGTGTATAAATATATTGCAGAGACAGGGGATACGGCATTCTTAGACGAGGTGATTGCTTTTGCCAACGGCGGTGAAGGCACCGTATATGAGCATTTAAAGAGAGCTATTGATTTCTCCATGAACCATTTGGGACTTCACAATATGCCTGCCGGACTTCACGCTGACTGGAATGACTGCCTGCGCCTTGGTAAGCAGGGAGAGTCCACCTTCGTGGCGTTCCAGCTCTACTATGCCATGACTATTTTAAGAAAATATGCGGTATCTAAGAAGGATACGGAGTATACTGCTTACCTGGATAAGATTCAAAAGGAGCTGGGTGATACGATACAGACCCTTTGCTGGGAGGAGGACAGATATATCCGCGGCTTCAAGGAGGACGGTATGGTTATCGGCTCTAAGAAGGACCCGGAGGCAAATATGTGGCTGAATCCACAGTCTTGGTCCGTAATCAGCGGCCTGGCAAGTAAGGAACAGGCAGAGAAGGCGTTAGACAGCGTATATCGGGAGTTAAATACCCCTTATGGCGTTCGTTTAATGGCGCCGTCCTATGTTGACCATGCGTTTGAGGGAGCCTTGATGCTGCTCTTTAACCCTTCCACAAAGGAAAACGGCGGTATTTTCTCACAGCCTCAGGGCTGGATTATTCTGGCGGAGGCGTTGATGGGGCATGGCAATAGAGCGTTTACCTATTTTGAGGAAAGCTCACCGGCATCCATGAATGACAAGGCAGAGATTCGCAGGCTGGAGCCATACTGCCACGGGCAGTTTACGGAGAGTACGGACAGTCCGTTTGAGGGACGTGCGCATGTGCATTGGCTGACAGGCACAGCGTCCACCGTGATGGTCGGCTGTGTGGAGGGTATTTTAGGTATGCGGCCGGATGAGAACGGTCTGCTGGTAGCGCCATCCGTGCCGTCTGATTGGAAGGAGTTTAAAATTCACAAGTGCTTCCGAGGAAAAACACTGGAGATTACGGTAAAAAATCCGAATGGCAAGGAGTCCGGCTATGAAAGTCTGACGTTAAACGGTGAGCAGATGAAAGACAATTATCTTCCGGCGGATTTGCTGAAGGATACCAATGAGATTGTTCTTGTCATGTAGGCTGCTTTGAAGATAAGGATGGGATTATTCCTGTCATGCAGGTTATTGTGAGGGATACGCAGATGTCGATATGGAATCAGTTTTTGTCCAATAAGATGGCAATAGCTACGTTATGTGGATGGTTTACGGCGCAGGTGTTAAAGACTCTGATTAATTGGGCAATTAACAAAAAATTTAACCCGGAGCGTATTTTTGGCTGTGGAGGTATGCCTAGTTCTCATTCCGCTACGGTTTGTGCGCTGGCAACATCAGTGGGATTAAGCTGTGGCTTTGACGGCTTTGAGTTTGCCATGTCGCTTACCTTTGCGATTATTGTAATGTACGATGCGCTAAATGTGAGGCTGGAAACGGGAAAGCAGGCGGTTATTATCAATCACCTGCTACCCAGGGAGCAGATTCGGGAGATTCTAAGCGGTACGCCAAAGGATAGGCGGACAAAGAAGCCGGATTTGAAGGAGTATGTGGGGCATACCCCTTTTCAGGTGCTTGCGGGCATGCTGGTGGGTATTGTGGTGGCCTTATTTGTTTGCTGACAGCTTGCATAGAAAAGCTATCTTTTTCACTATACATTTCAAGCAGTGTTTTAAAAGTATAATTACATAATGTT
>CAMWOF010000053.1 GCA_947175805.1 uncultured Clostridiaceae bacterium | reverse complement strand
TCGGCAGCGTCTGATGTGTATTAGAGACAGTTTCCTGATTATTCATTTTCACAGAATCATATTTTTCCTTATCAATAATAACCTCTACCGCCTGAAGATTCGGTTGGCCTTCCTCAGAAACCTCCCCCTGTTTATTCTTAAAGTAATATTTCTTCCCATCTGCGCTATACTTTCTTTCGTAATTTTCTATGGTGACACCATCTGCCGGGGAAACGGTTTCTTCCACCTTATCTCCCCCGCTCTCACTGTTTTCCCCCTCAGCATGAAGCCAATCATTCGGAATACATGCCACAGACACCACAAGCAGCACTAAAAAAGCAGCTATTATTTTCCTTTTTGTATTCTTTAACATAACTTTCTCCTCCCTGCATACTATGTATTGCTCCTTCAAACACTTAAACCACAATAACCTCATCCGCATGAACATACATGATTTCCTGTAAAATGGTAATCCTGATTTCCCCTGCATCCGGTGCATGCATCAGACGCTCTGTTGTCCCAGATGCCTTCACAGCTTTCTGAATGGCAGCCCCTGTTGATACTATCTCCAATGCCTGCCTCTCCTTAGCCTCTGCACCGTCTGGCACATTCAATACCTCCGTAGGACTGCCTCCTAGTGCATTTAATACCTCCGTAGGACCGCCTCCTGGTGCATTTAATACCTCCGTGGCCCCACTGTGTTTTTTTCTTTTCCTTTTTTCCGTCTTTTTTGCAAGTCTTTCTTTTTTCATGGTTTTTTTTACCTTGGCTTCACCTGTTCCCCGCAGCCTTAATTCTTTTCGTTTGGTGATGCCTGCCATATCATTTATTATTTTATTTATTCTGAAAACAAAAAATAGCAAGACGGTTATCCCTGCTAATACTAAAGTTACCGTCAGCCCAATTTGGTACATCTGATGATAACTCTCAATTGTTCCTGGAACCATATCCAACCTCCTATGCTGTATCAACTTAATCCCGGGCAGGATATTTACCGCCCACCGCGCCGTATGCCGATACAATTGACTTTTTTGCCGTATCTGCGTACTGCACAATTTTTTCAAGCTGCTCTGCAAATATCTCCTGATTCATCGCATCAGAGGCGGCATTTTTCACCTCTTCCTCTATAGCTTCCATTGTTTGCTCAAGCAACTCCCGTTCGACGCCCTCCGCCGCATAGTAATTGGCACATGTGGCAATTTGATAAATGATTTCTTTATTTAGATACAATCTTGTAACCGTATTGGACTCCTGCCCTTGATAAAGCTCCATTAAATCAAATAAATAGGTGGAATAATTTACCTCGGCATCTCCTGCCTTATCTATCACTCCCAGCCTGCTGTAATAACCTCCCATTTTTGCATACACCTGTGCATTTGCATATTTTTCTTTTCCCTTTGCTTCATCGCTGTCCACAACCCTTTCAAACCAGCGGGCTGCCAGATTATGCTCCCGCTGCTCCTTATATGTACCGGTTTCAGAGTCGATTAGACAGTAATTATACCAGTATGCCTTTCCCAACTCATATGCGAAATCCGAATACCCCTGCCTATTTGTCTCAAAATTTGCCTCATTCGTGGAACCGTTTTCAGATACCGCCGCCAGAACGAATCGCAGGTATTTATCTTCTCCCTCGTCCAGATACCCGTCCTCCAGCATCGTATTTAGCATTGCCATATACGCTTCCTCACGTTCCGGCGCCAAAGAGATAGCGTCCCTGTAGGTATCCAGAATTTCATCCGCCGTTGTTTTAGTCACTGCATCGGCTACATAACTCTCGTAAGTCTGTCCCCTGACCTGCATCTCCATGGCATGGCCATACGCCGTGGTAATACCCCCGGCTATCGTTGCCAGCAAAAAGAAAATAAATATACCCAACTTTACCTTCTGCGCCTTTTTATACTTTATATCCTGCTCATCATAATGCTCCAACGCATAATAAAGCTCGTCACAGCTTTGATACCGCTCCCTGGGGTCTCTCCTTGTGCATTTTAAAATAATTTCTTCTAACCCCGGAGAGAGAGAAGGGTCTACCTCCGTAATCGGACCGATAACATAATCCGGCGGCTGACAGGGATACCTGTTTGTCACAAGGTGATACAGTGTTGCCCCTAATGTATAAATATCTGTTCTCGCATCCGTCTGTCCTTTTCCTCCAAACTGCTCCGGCGCCGCATAGCCCTCTGTCCCCAGACTTATTGTGTCCTCTTTTCTGTGCTGCTTGTATTCCCTTGCAGCGCCAAAATCAATCAGCGTCAGTGTACCGTCCGGCTTCAACATAATATTAGACGGCTTCATATCCCGATAAATAATTGGCGGGTTGCAATGATGCAGATACCCCAGTACATCACAAAGTTCCTTGCCCCATGCAATTACCTTCTCCTGGGGCTGCGCCCCTGCTTCCTCCAGCAACGTGTTTAACGAATTTCCCTCAATGTAATCCATGACAATTAAAAATCTGTCGTCACTTTCAATGATATCTACAATGCTCGGCAAACATTTATGATTTAAATTCTTTAAAATCTCCGTCTCTGCAACCAAGCCCTGCTGAAATACGACATTGTCCTGGACGCCATCCTTGCGGACCTCCTTAATCGCCCACTGTTTGTTTGCTTTTTCATTCATGGCAAGATAGACAATACTCATGCCTCCCTGCCCAATCTTATTCAGTATTTTATACTTTCCGTCTACTACGGAGCCAATTCCCAGCATATCCGCACCTCATGTATCCTATGGTCTGCCTCTATAAAGCCTTAATCAATCCCGCTGTAATATTGTCCTCCTCCCTGCGCTGCTTTACCAGCGTTATCAGAGAGTGTATATGTCCATCAAAATCTGCTTTGCTGTGATTTGCCCCGCCGTTTAGCTGCCCGTAAACCTCATCATCGCTAATAACATGCCGGAAACCATCGGAACAGAGCAACAGCACGTCACCCGGCCGTATATCATCCGCATAATAATCAGGATATATTACCTCCGTGGCGCCAATACACTGTAGCAGCACACTTCTGCTTTCATGAGTTAAAGACTCCTCATAGGTAATTCTCCCTAAATCCAATTCCCTCTGCACATAGGTCTGATCCTTTGTCACCTGCCTAATATTTTCCCGCAGCAGATACAGTCTCGAATCTCCCACGTTGACAGCATAATATCTACCTTTATACAACAGTACGCCTACAAAGGTAGTGCCCAGTCGAATTCCCCTGCTTTTTCCATACTGGGAAAGCTTTGAATTCACATTTACAATCAAGGTCTTCCATTGACCGTATAATTGGTTTTCATCAAAGCCGTTTACCGCCAAAACAGGAAATGTCTGGTCAAACCAGTCCTTGAGTGCAGTTATCATAGTAGCAGACGCCACCTCCCCGCTCTCTAAACCGCCCATACCGTCACATACCGCCGAAAAGACAATCCTTTCATTATTTAGTTCAATTTCCTGCATAAATATGGAATCCTGATTTGTCTCTTTTACGATTCCCACATCTGTCTGCGCGCTTAATATATAATCCATATACCGCTCCTGTCCCGGATTTGCTATGCCATATAAATGAATTCCTCGTTGGAAAGCTTAATATGATCCTGGTCATGCAGTGCCACCTCCTGATTACTCGTAATCATACCGCCATTCACATAGGTATGATTACTGGAATTCATGTCCATAATGTATGCCTGCTCTCCCTTCAAAAACAGGGCTGCATGGCATCGGCTGATGGTTGCATTATCCTGGATTACATAGTCAACAAAACCTGCTTCCTTCCCAATAGTAATCTTCTCCTTTATCAATTCAACTTTCTCATTATTTTTAATCCGCAGCAGATATGGTATGTGTGCCGCTGCCTGTTGTGTATTTAATTCTGACAATACAACAGTGGGATGGCTGCTCCCTTTTGGTGCGTCCAGCACCGTAGTGTTGCCGAAATTTGCGGGCTTGCTAACCGCCTCCGTTTCCTGCTGCATTACATTTGCCTCAATTTGCACATGCATATTATTTTCCCGCACAATTGGTTGACCTGCATTATTGCCACTGATGGTGGAGACTACATAATTTCCCGCTACATCCTCTGTTTTAACAGATGCCACCGACTGTCCCGGGATTATAAAACCCAAATCCATATCCGATGCGGTTTTCCCCTTTTTCTTTGCAGAAAACAGCCCGCCTCCGCTTTTTTCCTTTGACTTCTCAACGCTTTTTTTCCCAAACAAGCCCTTTGTCCGTTCCTGTTTTTGCTCTCTTGCCGCAGCTGTCTGTGTGCCACCATGCTTTTGCTGCTCTTTTATTGCAATAATTTTCGCCAATGATGCATTTTCCTTTTTGGGTTCAGTATTTTGATGAACCTCTATTTTAGTTACCGGGCTGCCTGCTTTATCAAACATTGGTGTTTCTCTGTGCTCAACATGGACAGTCTGGGGCTTTTCTTCTTCCTGCACAGACCTTGTTTCCACAGAAAGATTGCTTACGCCTTTTTTTACCTCAATTCCACTTGTCCGCAGCTTTTGCAAAAGGTTTCTAAAGTCAATAACCGTAAAAAACTCCTTGCCATTTAAATAATTTATGATTTCCGTAAAATAGCTGTTATCCTCACTGCTATCCAGGCTCACACCAAAAATTAATTCCTTAAAAAAAGTCTTCAAATCCGGCATATTAGTATCTTCAGGAACTGTGGGCTTACACAATAAACTTACCTCATTTGTTGATATATCTACATAAATGTACTGTGCGTTCCAGATGAAAACAGATGCATCCAACATATATTCCTCTGCCTCAACCAATGTGGCACAGATATTGAAAAACACATCCAATATTCTCTTTTTATTTATTGTCCCATCAAAAAGCTGCTCCAGAGATATTTTGGCAGAAATATTATATTTTATATATTTTTCCGTATTCATCTGCGTGTAGAACTCTTTCGCAATGCCGGGGATATTATTATTAGACACCATCCCCAAACTCAGGGTATCCATTTTATCCTGCGACTCCAACTGGTATACCAGATATGTATTGGCGCCCTCATTTTCATAAGAAAACATACAGGTTCCCTCCTCCTTTTTACAGCCTATTTCCAAAGCCTTGTCGTATATGATTGCTTAATTGGAATCTCACCCATATCGAAAAAGTCAAACCAATATTGCAAGCTATAGCTTATTGTAAAAGTATAATCCTCTCCGTCCTTTTCCATGGAATATGTTATACCATTTAAGCCATCCTTTACATGTAAAATTTCTAATTTTTCTGCTGCTAACGATTCATCTCCGCCTGCAAAATATCCAATAAACCTATTTTTAGCAACCATGACATTATCCGTTTCATACCAATCTGTCTGTGAAGTATAATATTTATCCTTAGTCAGCCTGACCATATCCAAAACGGCATCAGATAGCCCCCCCCAAAACCTAGTCTGTTCTTCTGCTGCAGACTCCACATTCTCTGTCAGGTAAGCATCAAGTGATAAGCTTTTACTGGATTGAACTAATGCATGCATAATTTCATTTTGTGCTGTAAATATTATAAAGATGCCATCTATAAACAAAAATAGAAAGAAAAATATTGGTAATACTATACAAGTTTCCAATGTTATGGAGCCATTTTGCATCTCCACTTTATCCATAATGACTCCCTCCCTCAATAACCACAATACCGTTTGCATGTAGCTTTAAATAAACCGTTATTATTTAAGCTATCCAAATTAACCATCGGATTCAGAAAATATTCCACTTCACTATATATATAGCTATATGCCTTATCCAATTTAAATTCATATTCCGATTCATACTTGCAGGCAGCTTCCATCTGCACCACGTTTTGCAACCTTTTTAAATAGGTTTCTGGGCTAACTGAAAGCATTAGCAATAATAGCATATGCTCTGTATAAGATGCTTCAAACAAGCCCTCCCACTTTGGTTCTCCATTCTTTATATCAATCGCTTTTTTTAAATTATCCTGCAAAGATGTTGCAAGACCACTTGCCTTAACTAAATGTTTTAATAAATTGGGCATGCCTGAATAAGAAAGATATACCGTTTTCTTGAAAATATACTCCGGCTGTCCGTTTACCAACATAATTGAATCTAACAACGGTTCACCTAAAATTACTGCAACTAATACAACCCAAGAACCCGGTCCCGCCATGCCTGCAATTTGCTTCACCTGGTCATTCTTCAAAACTGGATACAAATCCAGTACCAGCCTTAGTAAGTATAAATCGAAAAAAGTCACGCTTTGGTTCATCAACTCTGATGTTGACCCCACAATCAAATACTCCGTTTCGGCACCTTTAAAACATTTATCTGTCCCACTTACATCACCAATACTTTCGAGACTTTTAAATGCTCCTGTCAAGCTTTTGCTTCCGACTCCCCCTGTTAAATCCGCAATCTTACTAAAAGCATATCCTGTCAAAGTTTTTCCCGTCCTTGCTGTTGTTCTGTTTGGCATATTATAAGCCCCATACCCGTATAACAGTATACTGTTATACCATTCCTTTGGTCCTGATGCCACATAAGATACAAATCGGTATAATGTCCTTCCAACCCAAGTAACAACTGCTGCTAAAAACTCTACCAAAGCTTTCAATAGTTTTACAACAGCTTTTACCAGTTTTACCAGTTTCTTTATTCCTGATTCTTTAAAACTGCCGGATAATTCTTTACATGCATTTACTAAATCAGTAATACTATCCATGGTTAACTGGCTTGATAAATCAGGCGACTGTATGCTCACCATGCCTGACTCTGAAACCTTTGCATTCAGAGAAGAATCATATATACCACTAAAATCCATAATAGTACCTATAAGATCAACAAAGGCACTCATTGTTGTTTTTGCACTTTCAGATACATCCGTCTTTTCATTTAAAATGTTAATTAACATATTTAATTTTTCGGACATATTATCTTTAATTGATAATATGGAAACAGGGCCATACTCTGCCTCGATTTTACTTTCATTCCAATCACTTTTAACTGTCATATCATCAAACTCTTGAAGTTTCTCTATCTGATCTTCCAATTTTTTCTTATCATCCTTGACCATTTGTTGATAATTCTCAGCAACAAGTTCATCCATTACCTTCAAAATTTCTTCTACAATTGACTTTATCCATTCCTTAGTAGAAATAGTGCACTTTTCCGCTAATGACTCTTCCGTAACTGCAGTATTCAGCTTTTCAATAGAGCTTGCCAACCCCTTAGCCGCCGAGTGTAATGAGCTTATAGCCTCAGATAATTTTTCAAAAATATCTTTTAAATCCTCCGCACTTTTTTTATAGGCATCACAATCTTTTTCTGCCTGTTTAATATCCTCCTTAACATCAGAATCCTTATAGGCATCCTCTGGGCTAGCACCATCAGAAAGATTCTGCTCTGCTGTTTTTAAATCTTTTACTAAATCAAGCAATGTATCTTTAAAATCACTGTATTCTGTTTCATATGTCTGTTTTGCCGCCTGAAATTGACTATTGATATCTATTAAATCAACAAGAGATTCAACTATCTTTTCAATATTCTGTGCCACATCCACAGTTTTTTCTAAATTTTCAATTTCCTTTGTAACCTCCTTTAAATTTAGCGCTTCACTTAATTCCTTTAATAACTTGTCCAAATCTATACCTTCTGTCGCAACCTCAACAGCAACAGATATCTCACTATATTCTAATAATTGTTGCTTAAATACATCTAAATCTGTTAACGCCAATTTCCCAGTGGCATTCTTTGAATTAACTGTTACATTTTTCCCCAGCAAATCAATATTTTTGTCCAAATATTTACCAAAAGACTCATCAATTTCTTCTTTTTGTTCCACAGCTAACAAACCAAACCGTTCGTCCAGATAAGAATCGTAACCTGCCAACGCAGCAAAGGCTGACCCGTCAATCACCTCTTGTGCCGCTTCATAGGCGTGCTGATATCGGACTGATTCTACCAGTAATAGGCTAACCGATAGCAAAGGGGATATAACAAGTGCCAATAAAATAGATACTGCCCCTTTTGCACTTCTTTTATATCTTGCACATAAATATTTTATTTTTCTGTATATAAGATTTAATTTCATAACTCTCCCCCTTTTAATCAAATATTGAAAATATTGAATGTAGCAGCTTAATTACTTTATCAATCACTGTAAGCGGTGCAATTTTTTGCGCTACTTTATTAATACCATACTTAGTAAACTTTACTGTATTAATGTAATTAGAAACGTCAACACTTTCCACGTATGACACAGCTGTAAACTCAAGTGATTTATCAATCCCAATCACCTGCAAGAATCCTTGAAGCAAAATTGCATATTGCTGTTTTACTGTCACCACATAATGCCTTCTTCCAATATCATCTACTACAGTCTCAATATCAACAGTTAAAGCGCCTTCCTTTTTTCCAAAAGAAGTTTGGGATAATCTTAATTCGGTAAATTTTTTTGCCTTTTCCTCATTTCTGCTTTGATAATTACCCTTAAACAGCCAGTATCTATATTTCCCTATGCCTTTAATATCATTGCTTGTAACATTAGAATTATCTGTTACATCCCTTAATTTATAGGTTTGGGATAACTCCTCGGCAACTTGATTTGCAACCACCACCACCATTGATTTTTGATAAATCAAAAAAGAGAGGCTAAGCAAAAAAAAGATAACAAATATCGCAATTGTCATACAATACGTTGCCTCTATCATTACCTCGCCCCGCTCTCTATTTTTTTCCATACATACCCCCCCATCTATACAATTACTGGTCTATATACCAGCTTAAAAGCTGCCACATATCTCCATCTGTCTGCACCATACAATAGCCACTGTCATTAAAATAATCTGCATTCAAAAATATGTAATCAATTACCATTATCCCCTGTTTATCTATAAACCCCCATGTCGAACCGTTTGATACTGCCGCATATCCATTTGAAAAACTTTTTGCCCCGGCATATGCAGGCTCTATCACAATGTTTCCTTCTATATCAACAAATCCCCATTTGCCCCCGTTACAAAAAGCAATTAATCCATCATCAGTTACAATATCAAACATATCACAAGAAAAGGCATTTGCCGGTTCTTCCTGTTGATTATAAATTTGATATTTCCCATTCAATTTAGCAAGCATTACTCCACTGTGCATAAATTCCTTTTCCTGTCCAAGTATAATATCTTCATACACATTGCTTGAAATTTGATTTCCCTTATTATCAATTAGAATCCATCCAGCTTCCGAACACACCGCTGCCTTTCCATCACAAAATGTTCCCGCATAAAAGTAATTACCAAACTGCATATCACCCAACAAATCATAATAGCTATAAACTCCACCATTACTAATGGGAACCAATCCTCCCGCAAATATACCTGCATCTACTGGTAAAAAATTAAGAAAACCCTGAATAACTCTATCTGCATCTATTATTTGGGATCTATCTCCAAAGCTGACAACCCTTACACTATCACTCCCGACAGAACCCGCTAAACTCAAATTATTTAAGTCACTATTGTTATAAACATCATTTCCCTTCTCATCAACATATTTCCATATCCCATTTGAAGCTACAGCGTAGTTCCCTTGAGATAGCGCTTTATAATTTGTGTATTGAATCCAGTCAAGTTGATATGCATATTTTGCCTGCATATACAAGCTCTCAATTTCCTGATTATTAATACCCTTATTCTTTATTTTTTTAAGATAATTGTACGCATTTTTGTAATCTCCATTATCTATATAAACTTTTGCTAACCTTATATAGTAATCCTCGTTTTTATCATAGTATGATATAGCCCTTTTTAAAACATCCAGATAATCACCATAACTTTCCTCACTCTCTTCATACCATAATTTATATACATCTATAAATTCTGTCCATATACTCTCATTACTATCAAGAGATAATGCTACTTCATATTCTCCAATTGCTTTTTGGTATAATCCCCGAGAAATATACTCCTTTGCCAGTATGACATGTGAAGAAGCCTGCTGCTGTTCATTATTCTCATTACCTGTTATAACAGATATCCAGGCAATTAAGGTCAGAATAACCAACATAATTGTTACAATTATTTTTGTTTGACTCATATTTCCCATTCCCTTCCATAAATCATATTGCTGATAACAATACCGCTATACTATAACCAAGCCATATAAAAGGACCTAACGGCAAAGAATCTTTCATTTTTTTCTTTCTAAAAATTAAAAGGAATGCAGAGATAACGGAACATAATAAAAAAGCCAAAATCAAAGTTACACAGACGGCTCTCAATCCACATAAAAAACCTAATGAGGAAAATAGTTTAACATCCCCCATACCAATACCGCCTTTTGTAATAACCGACACCAATATCAATATGAGTCCTACAGCAACCATTGCCAAAATGCTATTTAGCAGCCATTGCCAAGCTAAATCTTTTATAAATATAACCTCTAATATAATAGTAATACCTCTGCCCGCTATCAGAGTAACACAAAAGAGATTCGGTATAAGCCTGCACTTAAAATCCGTTATCAAAATACATATCAAAACCAAATATGCCAATATCATTTTCAACATTCCAATAAAGGATGTCATATTATTGCCAGCCACACATCCACAAGCCCCAGAAAATAGGATAATAATAACCAACATTATGGTTAATATTACAGATTTTTGTTTCTCAATCCTTGAATCCT
>CAMWOF010000052.1 GCA_947175805.1 uncultured Clostridiaceae bacterium | reverse complement strand
TCCTCCTCCCAATAGCGAAGTACATGCGGCTCTATTCCCAGCGCCTTGGATGCCTCCGAGATTAAATGTCTGTTTTCTTCCATACCTTATCCAAGCTCCTCCCTATTCCGCCTCCTCCAGGATTTCCCTAAGAGTAATTGACCGAATCATTATAATTCATAAATAAAGTATAAAAGAGGCTGAGAACCTGTCTCAACCTCTACCATATGTCATATCCATCGCTTTTCTCTCATAATTCGAGTTTTCCGAAGCGGCTATACATCCAGATATTTTTTCAGGTATTGCCCCGTATAGGAGCGCTCTACACTGCAAATCTCCTCCGGCGTCCCGGAAGCAATCACCGTACCGCCGCCATCTCCGCCTTCCGGCCCCATATCAATGATATAATCCGCCGTCTTTATGACCTCTAAGTTATGCTCAATCACTACCACGGTATTGCCGCCATCAGTCAGCCGCTGCAAAATCTCTGTCAGCCGGTGCACGTCTGCAAAATGCAGGCCGGTAGTCGGCTCATCCAAAATATATATCGTCTTGCCGGTGCTTCTCTTAGACAGCTCCGTGGCAAGCTTAATCCGCTGCGCCTCCCCGCCGGAAAGTGTCGTGGACGGCTGTCCCAGCTTAATATATCCCAGGCCAACCTCTTTCATGGTCACAATCTTCCGGTAAATGGACGGCACATTCTCAAAAAATTCGCAAGCCTCATCCACCGTCATGTCCAGCACATCATGAATATTCTTATCTTTATATCTTACGTCCAGCGTCTCCCTGTTATAACGCCTGCCATGGCAGACCTCGCACGGCACATAAATATCCGGCAGGAAATGCATCTCAATCTTTATCATGCCATCTCCCCGGCACGCCTCGCAGCGCCCGCCGGAAACATTGAAGCTGAACCGCCCTTTCGTGTAGCCCATCGCCTTGGCATCCCTGGTGCTTGCAAACAAATCCCGAATCATGTCAAACACACCGGTATAGGTCGCAGGATTCGAGCGGGGCGTCCTGCCTATCGGCGACTGGTCAATAGCAATTACCTTGTCAAGCTGGTCTGTACCCTCTATGCCTCTGTGCTTTCCCGCTTTGATTCTGGCACGGTTCAAATCTCTGGCAAGGCGTTTATATAAAATCTCGTTCACAAAGGAGCTTTTGCCAGAACCGGATACCCCGGTAACACAGGTCATAATACCCAGAGGCAGCTCCACATCAATATCCTTTAAATTATTCTCCTGCATCCCAAACAGCTTCAGAAACCCAGAAGGCTGCCTGCGACTCTCCGGTACCGGAATCCGAATCCTGCCGCTTAAATAAGCCCCGGTGATAGACTTCTTACATTCCATAATCCGCTTTGCAGTGCCCTGGGCAATAATCTCGCCGCCCTGGTCACCAGCGCCGGGACCCACGTCAATAATATGATCCGCCGCCAGCATGGTGTCCTCGTCATGCTCTACCACAATCAGTGTATTTCCCAAATCCCTGAGCTTCTTCAGCGTATGAATCAGCTTGTCATTGTCCCTCTGGTGCAGTCCAATACTTGGCTCGTCCAAAATGTAGGCCACACCCACCAAGCCGGAGCCAATCTGCGTGGCAAGGCGGATGCGCTGGGCTTCTCCGCCGGACAGGCTTCCGGTGCCTCTCGACAGAGTAAGATAATCAAGTCCCACATCCAGCAGGAAATGCAGCCTCGCATTAATCTCCTTTAAAATCTGTCCACCAATCTGCTTCTGACGGTCTGTCAGGGAAACATTTTTTAAATATTCATATGCATGTCCTACCGATAAATCCGTCAGCCTGGCAATATTTTTATCTCCAACCGTCACCGCCAGGGATGTCTCCTTCAAGCGGTCGCCATGACATTCATCACATGGTCTGATAGTCATAAAGCTTTCATACTCCTGCTTCATGGACTCAGATGCCTCCCGGTATCTGCGCTGCACATTTTTTATCAGCCCTTCAAATGCTACATCATATACACCCTGGCTGCGCTTACCCTTATAATGCACCTTAACCTCATGACCATTGGTGCCATATAAAATAATGTCCCGCTCTCGCTCCGTATACTGTGCAAAAGGCTTCTCAAGGTCAATATGGTATTCCTCCGCCACTGCATCCAGCACACAGCGGGTATAGCTGCTCTTATCCACGCAGGACTGCCAGCCTATCACTGCAATCGCCCCCTCTGCAATACTTAAGGAGGGGTCAGGAATCATTAAATCGATATCAAACTCCATCTTAAAGCCCAATCCATGGCAAACCGGACATGCGCCGAAAGGATTATTAAAGGAAAAGCTCCTCGGTTCAATCTCATCAATACTGATGTTACAGTCAGGACAGGAAAAGCTGTCGGAAAACTTTATCTGCTCTCCACCAATCACATCCACCGTCATCAACCCGTCCGCCAAATGTAGTACATTTTCAATGGATTCTGCCAGCCGCTTGCGAATAGCAGGCTTCACAACCAAACGGTCCACCACAATATCAATATTGTGCTTCAGATTCTTATCTAAGGTAATCTCCTCATCCAAATCGTACTGGTTCCCATCAATAAGCACCCGGACATAACCGCTCTTCTTTGCCCCGGCAAGCACCTTCTCATGGCGGCCCTTGCGCCCGCGTACCACCGGCGCCAAAAGCTGAAGCTTGGTGCCCTCCGGCATATCCAGAATCACATCAACCATCTGATCCACCGTCTGCCGCTTAATCTCCTTGCCACACCTCGGACAATGAGGCACACCGATTCTGGCATAGAGCAGCCGCAGATAGTCATAAATCTCCGTCACCGTACCCACGGTAGAACGCGGATTCCTATTGGTCGTCTTCTGGTCAATGGAAATCGCCGGTGACAGCCCCTCTATCGTATCCACATCCGGCTTGTCTGCCTGTCCCAAAAACATGCGGGCATAAGATGACAGTGACTCCATATATCTTCTCTGTCCCTCAGCGTAAATCGTATCAAATGCCAGAGATGACTTGCCGGAACCGGAAATCCCGGTCATAACCACCAGCTCATTACGCGGCACTTTAACGCTGACATTTTTTAAGTTATGCACCCTTGCACCCTCTATGGTAATGTATTCCTTCTTCATGATGTTTCCCTTTCTTAAATGTGCGGTATGCTGAAGCTTTCTGCACAAATGATATCATAAGCGCAGCTGCCCTCACTCAGATGGCCTGCGCAACCATTATTATAACAAAGTTATTTTTAATTGTACAGCAAAAAATCAAACATTTGTTCTGTAATTTTATAAATCCGGCAGCCCCAGGGCGGCAAGTGTAATAAAACCTTTGAAATTCTACATCAAATAGATTATACTGGGCATATAAGACATATTTTAACAAAAGAAAGGAGTACTCCGCATGGAGCAACATAATCCCGTACATGCTCCAATTCCGGGATTGGGGCAGCGCAGTATCAAAACAGCTTTCTTGGCTACTCTGATTGTGTTGATTTACGCTGCAATTCCAGACCATGATCCGACTTTTGCCTGCATCGGAGCCATCTTCGGCATGGGTGCGGATATGGAGGATTCGCGCCGCAGCGGAGGCAACCGCTTTTTCGGCACAGTCATCGGCGGCTTCATTGGACTTATCCTCTATCAAATAGAATACTGGATATTCCCAGAGGGAAATTATTGGATATGCTTACCATTGGTATTTATCGGCATTATTGTCCTGGTCTCCCTGTGTGTACTCTGCCACTGGCCAGGCGGTGTTCAGCCAGGCGGTGTCGTGCTCTGCATTATTTTATTTAACACTCCGGCGCACCGTATCGATTATGCCATATGGCGTATGATTGACACCGGTGTGGGCGTGGTTCTAGCCCTACTGGTCAATTTCTTCTTTTCACGGGAGCGGCTGTCCAGGTGGTTTCATAAGTTAAAAGGGGACAATCACAAATAAAGCCGTATACATACAAACATGCAAAAACATAAAATGTATTTATATCCGGCAATTAAGGCATACTAACAAGAACGACTTATAAATTCACAAGAGAAGCTAAAGGAAGGAAAATTTTTATGAAAAAACTGCTTACGCTCATTATGATATTTTGCGTCACCTTATCCATGACGGCCTGCACTGAAAAAGAGGCAGACAAAACAAACGGCTCCGAGAGCCCGCTTGCCCTGCTTAATACCGTCTGGGACAGCTACGATGAGGATGAAAGATTTGCCGCCGCCGGCGGTGATTTTTCCGAAGAAAATTCCAATATGGAGGGACCAGGAACCTACAGCATAGAGGACGCTGCTGCGCTCGATGCTGCCCTTGGCTTCCCTGCTGCTGCGATTGACAAGATTGACAGCGCCGCCTCCCTCATGCATATGATGAATGGCAACAATTTTACCTGCGGCATATATCATGTCATGGATGCCGCCGACATGGCTGACGTAACGTCCGCCTTAGAGAGCAACATTCAGTCAAGGCAGTGGATGTGCGGCTTTCCTGAGAAACTGTTAATCATGACTGTCGGCGAATACGTGGTTGGGGCTTTCGGCAGCGAAGAGCTGTTGGGCACATTCCAGTCTAAGCTCACTGCAGCATATCCTAATGCTGAAACCGTGTGCTATGACCCGATTTCCTAACAGCTGATATTCATGCCATAATAGCATTTAGCATCCTGTTTTATGAGGTCATTTCTATGGTCTTTTCCAGTATTCCATTTTTATACTATTTTCTTCCCTGCGTGCTGCTGCTCTATTTTGCTGCGCCTAAACGCATGAAAAATACAGTGCTGTTTCTTTCCAGCCTGTTTTTTTATGCCTGGGGAGAACCCAAATATGTACTGCTCATGCTCGTGACAATTTTGCAGGGATACATTTTCGGAATCCTGATAGAAAAAACGGAGGGCAGATGGTCAAAGCTCTGCCTGTCCGCCTCCTGTCTGATCAGCCTGGGGCTGCTTTTCTACTGCAAATATGCAGATTTTTTCATTGAAAATATGAATCGGTTTACCGGCACATCCCTGCCCCTGCTTCAAATTACCCTGCCCATCGGCATCAGCTTTTACACATTTCAAATCATAAGCTACCTTGTGGATGTGTACCGGGCAGATGTTCCCGCCCAAAGAAATTTTATCAAGCTCGGGACATACGTTACCATGTTTCCGCAGCTCATTGCCGGGCCCATCGTGCGCTACAGCCATATTGCCGGGCAGTTGGACGAGAGAAGCCACAACGTCGGGAAATGTGCACTGGGTATCCGGCGCTTCGTCATCGGACTTGGAAAAAAGGTGCTGCTGGCCAACGTCCTGGGCGAGCTCATCAGCGCTGCTTCCCAAACCACTGAACCTTCCGTCCTTTTTTGCTGGCTTTATGCCGTAGGCTGCACCCTGCACATTTACTTTGATTTTTCCGGGTACAGCGATATGGCAATCGGGCTGGGTAACATCTTTGGCTTTGATTTCCCCGAAAATTTTAATTACCCGTACATTTCCAGGAGTATCACAGAATTCTGGCGCAGATGGCATATATCCTTAGGCGCCTGGTTCCGTGATTATGTGTATATCCCGCTGGGGGGCAACCGTGTGTCCAAAGGCCGGTGGTTTTTTAATATCATGGCAGTATGGCTGCTCACGGGCTTCTGGCACGGAGCGGCTTGGGGCTTTCTTTTATGGGGCGTGTATTTCGGCATCCTGCTCATCACCGAAAAACTATGGCTAATGAAATATCTCGAAAAAACAAAAGTGCTTCGCCACATTTATGTTATGCTTATCGTTATTTTCAGCTTTGTCCTTTTCGATGCCTCCGGCATTTCCGACGCATTTTTAACTATAAAATCCATGCTTGGCGGACAGGGACTTGCCGCCGTCACCACCGAAAGCTTGTATTACCTGAAAAGCTATACCTTCGTGTTACTTGCAGCAGCACTGGGGGCAACGCCGCTGCTTCCTAAAATGACTGCCAGGCTCCGCAAAACTAAAAAAGGCAATGTCGTTATCAATTTATTGGAGCCTATATTTCTGATGCTGGTTTTGATTACCGCAACCGGATACATTGTGGACGGCTCTTTCAACCCGTTTTTGTATTTCCGTTTTTGAGAAATTCGGGATGGCAGAAAGGAGTGTTATCATGACAGACCGAGCAAAAAATATAATAACTGTATGCATATTTACTGTCTTTTTATTCGCAATATTTTTCTGGGAAATCCTTGCGCCAAAAAAGGCAGTATCCGAAAGCGAGAGGCGCTCACTCGCTGATTTTCCGGTGCTTTCATCGAAAACAGTACTCTCGGGCAGATTCATGAAGAATTTTGAGAATTATGCCATGGATCAGTTCCCTCTGAGAGATAGCTTTCGAACGGTCAAGGCGCTGTCTTCCTTTTATGTTTTCTGCCGGAAGGACGTAAACAGCATTTACAGGGCTGAGGGGCATTTGTCAAAGCTGGAATACCCTCTGCAGGAGGCCTCAGTTTCCAATGCCGCCAGCAAGCTTAGCCGCCTGTATGACGAGTATCTTGCCAACAGCAACACCAGGGTCTATATGTCCGTCATCCCCGACAAAAATTACTTTCTGGCGGAAGCAAACCGCTATCCGTCCATGGATTATGATGCACTTGCAAAATTATTTGTCAGCCAGATGGATGCTTCCATAAAATATATTGACATTTATAACGTACTGGAGCTTTCCGATTACTATAAAACAGACACCCATTGGAGACAGGAAAAGATTGTAGATGTGGCTGCCGCCCTCGCCTCTGAAATGGGTGTTTCCATATCTACAGACTACCAGGAACACACATTAGAAGAACCATTTTATGGAGTTTACCACGGTCAGGCAGCGCTTCCCCTGCCGGCAGAGCCGATTTCCTATCTGGAAAATGATGCACTAAACATGTGCACGGTTTTTGACCATGAAACAAACAAAGAAATTGACATATATAACATGGAGCTGGCACAGGGAAGAGACCCCTACGAGCTTTTTCTTTCCGGCGCCAAGGGCCTGCTTACAATTAAAAATCCGTCTGCACAAAATGATAGATGCCTCATTTTATTCCGTGACTCCTTTGGCAGCAGCATTGCGCCGCTTCTGGCCACGGGCTATAGCAAGGTGGTGCTGATTGATATCCGTTATCTATCCAGTGCGCTTCTATCCGATATGGTAGATTTTCGTGACAGCGACGTGCTGTTTTTATACAGTACCTTGGTACTGAATCACAGTGAGATGTTAAAGTAGCAACAGGGGTTATTTATCGTAATCCCGCAGAGCTTCCTTATAGAGCTTCAACTCATCCCTCAGCTCTGCCGCCCGCTCGAAGTTAAGTGCTGACGCTGCCTCATTCATGCGCTTTGTCAGCTTCTCAATAGCCGCCTTCAGCTCCTTCTCATTCATGGACTCCCTGTCTTTTTCAAATGTGAAATGAACCCCTTGCTTTTCTTCTTCCGTACCCACCTGAATCAAGTCCCGAACCTCTTTGATGATGGTCTGCGGCGTAATGCCGTGCTCCTCGTTATAAGCCATCTGAATCGCCCGGCGGCGGTTCGTCTCTCCGATGGCGGTTTTCATGGAATCCGTCATATTATCGGCATACATAATCACATGCCCGTCACTGTTTCTGGCGGCACGCCCAATAGTCTGCACCAGAGATGTCTCAGAAC
This sequence comes from uncultured Clostridiaceae bacterium, assembly GCA_947175805.1. GTDB lineage: Bacteria > Bacillota > Clostridia > Lachnospirales > Lachnospiraceae > RGIG6919. Next base: position 3,075 of record CAMWOF010000052.1, on the reverse strand, counting down.
GGAGAAAGCCCTCCTTATCTGCGTCAAGAATCGCCACCAATGTAATTTCCGGGATATCCAGACCTTCCCGCAAAAGATTAATTCCCACAAGCACATCAAAAATGCCCATGCGCAAATCCCTGACAATTTCCACCCGCTCGAGCGTATCAATATCCGAATGAAGGTATTTCACCTTAATGCCAAGCTGCTGCATGTACTCCGTCAAGTCCTCCGCCATGCGCTTTGTCAGCGTTGTCACCAGCACCTTATGTCCTTGCTCAGTCTCCTTATTCACCTCAGACACCAAATCGTCAATCTGCCCAGCCACTGGACGCACATCCACCGGCGGGTCAAGCAGTCCGGTTGGACGAATCACCTGCTCCGCCCGCAAAAGCTCATGCTCCGCCTCGTAGACGGATGGCGTAGCAGACACAAAAAGCATCTGGTCAATCTTGCTCTCAAACTCACTGAAATTCAACGGTCTGTTGTCCAGGGCAGAGGGCAGACGGAAGCCGTATTCCACCAGCGTTGTCTTCCTGGAACGGTCTCCGGCAAACATACCCCGAATCTGCGGCACCGTCATATGAGACTCGTCAATGATAATCAGAAAATCATCCTGAAAGAAATCAATCAGCGTGCTGGGCGTTTCGCCCGGCGCATGTCCCGCCATAATCCTGGAATAATTCTCAATGCCGGAGCAAAAGCCCGTCTCCCTGAGCATTTCAATATCAAATCTGGTGCGCTCGGAAATACGCTGCGCCTCTAACAGCTTGTCATTTTCTTTAAAATATGCCACCTGCTGCTCCAGCTCCTGCTCAATCTCCACAACCGCCCGCTTCATCTGCTCCTGCGGAATCACATAGTGGGAGGCAGGGAAAATAAACGCAAACTGCACAGAGCGCTTCACCTCGCCGGTCAACGGGTCAAATTCCGATATCCGGTCAATCTCGTCTCCGAAAAACTCCACCCGAATCGCATCATCAAAGGTGGACACTGGAAGAATATCCAGCACATCCCCTTTCGCCCGGAAGGAGCCCCGCTTAAAATCCATATCCCCCCTGACATACTGCATGTCCACAAGCTGGGTAATCACATCATCCCGCTCTCTTTGTGCCCCTACTCTCAGCGTCAGCATCATTTCACGGTAGCTTTCCGGGTCACCAATACCATAAATACAGGAAACAGAAGAAACCACAACGACATCCTTTCGCTCGATTAATGCCGCCGTCGCACTATGCCGCAGCTTGTCAATTTCATCATTAATAGACGAGTCCTTCTCAATATAAGTATCTGTGGACGGCACATAGGCCTCCGGCTGATAATAATCATAGTAGGAGACAAAATACTCGACTGCGTTATTCGGAAAAAACTCTTTAAATTCGCCATATAACTGAGCTGCTAAAGTCTTATTATGTGCTATAACAAGAGTTGGTTTATTTAATTGTTGGATGACATTTGCCATGGTAAATGTTTTACCGGAGCCTGTAACGCCCAATAAGGTCTGAAACTGATTCCCCTCCTGGAAGCCTTTCACTAAGGCCTCGATTGCCTTCGGCTGATCGCCGGTGGGTTGGTATTCTGATACTAATTCGAAATGATCCATATACAATACCTCCGTATTGTGATTTTTACCAAAACGCTCCATGTAATGCATAAAAAATTCGTGTAATTCCCCTCTTTCCACTAACTTATAGGTAAACATTTTAATTACACGAATGAAAGTCATAAATTAATTTTTTGAAATGCCATAACACCAAATAACACAAGGTATCATGAGATGTAAAGAAAGTCACAGATTTTGTGCAACTGCTATTTTGTATTATAACACTATATATTAAAAAAGTACAGAGCAAAATTGAACATTTGTTCTGTGCTTTTTGTTTTAGAATTTTTTATGCTAAAAATGTCTCCAGACAGTCCATGCAAATTTGTGATAGCTTTCTCCATTCAGCCACTTATCAAATGTTTCTTTCGGTACATGGTGTCTATCTTAACCACCTCCATCTATAAATTAAGACGACTGGCTGGTATTAGCATAAAACTCCAACCGCCTGTTGTCTAATGTGCGAATTTCCAAATCACACTTATGACTGGGCAGGAACTTGTCATCTTTGGTCTATAATCTTATCTATAAGTCCATAATTAAGTGCCTCTTCCGCAGACATATAATTATCACGTTCTGTATCTATTATAATTTCTTCAATTGCCTTACCTGTATTTTCTGCTAAAATTTGGTTTAATCTCTGTTTACTTTTTTGGATATGTTCTGACACAATTTTTATATCTGTTGCCTGTCCTTGTACCCCACTACCATGAATCGCTGGCTGATGTATCATAATTTCCGCATTTGGGAGTGCTATACGTTTTCCCTTTGTTCCCCCTGCTAACAGAAATGCCCCAAAACTGGCGGCAAGCCCCATGCATATTGTAGATACATCACATTTGATATACTGCATTGTATCGTAAATAGCAAACCCCGCTGTAATTGAACCTCCCGGACTATTGATATACAATTGAATATCTTTTTCTGGAGCTTGTGCCTCTAAAAACAACATTTGTGCAATAATCAGACTGGCAGAAACATCACTGACTTCCTCCCCAAGAAAAATGATTCGATCAGACAGGAGTCTCGAAAAAATATCATAACTTCTTTCGCCTCGACTTGTTTGTTCAATAACATAAGGAATTGTATTCATGCAGCAATCTTACCTCCAAACAAATAATTTGTATATGAAAAAACAAACTGTGAGCTTTTCATATCAATAATTGATTGTTTCGGATAAAAGAAGCCTTTCTTTCGATAGGCTTGAGGGCTACACAAATATAATTGATTAAATGCTAGTGTAAAAGCCTGCTGCGAACTATAATGAGCCTCATAAGCAATTTCAATAATGGACTTATTAGTTTTTACAAGTTTATGTGCAGCTATTGTTAATCTACGTCCTTGTATATACTTGTAGATTGTACCCCCTGTTTTTTCAGAAAAAATCCTTGCAATATAAAATTTAGAGTAATTCAAATCCTCTGCAATTTTATCTAATGACAAGTCTTCTTCTAAATGCTTTTCAATATAATCTACTATTCTTTTTATAATAT
>CAMWOF010000051.1 GCA_947175805.1 uncultured Clostridiaceae bacterium | reverse complement strand
TGGCAGAGCGGACAAAAAGCCAGGTGGTACAGGTGATTGGCAGAAAACTTGTACTCTACAAGGAGTCAAAGGAGCATAAAAAAATAGAGCTTCCAAAATAATAAAAGTGCAAAATATGATAATAGTATAGAATATGATATTAGTATAGAACATTATAACAGAATATAAAACATTATCACAAGGAAGAACATCAAAACAGACAGGGATTGCTATGGCAAAAATCGGTATTATGGGCGGGACATTTAACCCCATCCACAACGGACATCTGTATATTGCAAGGGCGGCATATGAGGAGTACAAACTGGATAAGGTGCATTTTATGCCTAACCATATTCCCGCCTACAAGAGTAAAGCGGAAATGGTTTCCGCTGCTGACAGGATGAACATGGTAAAGCTGGCAATTAAACCCTATCCCGATTATGTTCTTGACACTATGGAGATAGACAGAGGCGGAAAGACCTACACGGCGGATACCCTGCGGATTTTACATGCCAATGAGGACGGCAACCAATACAGCTTTATTATCGGTGCAGATTCCTTAGAAACCTTTACCAGATGGTATCATCCCCAAGAGATTTTGTCTTATGCGGATCTGCTTGTGGCGACGCGGGAGGATGCGGATGAGGCTTTGTTGAACCGGATGATTCACCATACGGAAGAAACCCTGCAGGTAGCGGGCAAAATCCACATGATCCGCTGCCGGAATATGGCATCAAAAACGAACACTGCCTGGATTGCCTCCAGCCAGATAAGAAAGTGCATTGCCCTTGGGGAAGAAGTGGAGCCCATCAGCGGACAGCCGATTAGAGATATCATACCGGAAGCGGTATATGATTATATTAAGGACTATCATTTGTATACAGGCTAAAACGGGCAAATATAAGCCCAATAAGCCATCAGAGGTTCTTCAAAATACCTGACATTGACATATGACGGGAGGGATACACAATGGACAGAATTAAAATGCGGGAGCAGCTAGAACGTAAGCTGACAAAAAAGAGATATGAACACTCCATGGGAGTATCCTATACTGCCGCCGCTATGGCGATGGTATACGGATTGGATACAGAAAAAGCAGCGGTGGCAGGCTTGCTGCACGACTGTGCAAAATGCTATTCCTCGGAGGAAAAATTAAAGCGCTGTAAAAAGCATAATCTGCCAATCAGTAGCTACGAGCAAAAGAACCCGGAGCTTTTACACGCAAAGTTAAGCGCTTACTATGCCAGGGAAAAATATGGCGTCGAGGATGAGGAAATTCTTTCCGCCATCACATGGCATACTACCGGAAAGGCAGATATGTCCACCTTAGACAAGATAATTTATATTGCAGACTTCATTGAACCCAACCGGAAAATGCTTCCGGAGATGGAGGAAATCCGCAAAGAGGCGTTTCTTGATTTGGACAGGTGCCTGATACATATTTTAACAAATATGATTCGCTACCTATCAAGAAAGGATGCGGGAAGCATCGACCCGCTGACCTTGGAAACCTATGAATACTATGTAAAAGGAAAGTAAGAGAGGCGTTACTTATTAAAGAAAGATGAGGAGACGATATATGGACACAAAGGAAATGTTAAAAATGATTCATCATGCCCTGGAGGAAAAAAAGGCGGGAGATATCAAAATTATTGATATTCAAAGCATTTCTGTCATTGCGGACTACTTTGTCATTGCGGACGGCAGCAACAAAAACCAGGTACAGGCAATGGCCGACAATGTCCAGGAGGAATTGGCAAAAGCAGGCTGCCATCCCAGACAGGTGGAGGGATATCAGACGGCAAACTGGATATTGATGGACTACAATGATGTAGTTATTCACATATTCTGTGCCGAGGACAGATTATTTTATGATTTGGAGCGCATCTGGAGGGACGGCAGAGGTATCTCTCTGACCGATATGTAGCAAGCTTTGGAATGATGTAATTCTTTTTCATATATTGTCGTTTTTCCGGTTTTAATGGATTGACATATTTTTGCAAAAGAATTATAGTAATTATATGGGGGTTGCTCTCTATAAGAGGCTCTGGAAAGGTAAGTTTACTATATGTATGACCGTGATACACTTCTCCACGATAATCGGGTAAAAGCAAATTATTTAGTTACCAAATGTATGCGTTATATATTAGTGATGCTGTTGGTGATATGGCTGGCAAATATATTTGGTCTTTTTGGCATGGATAAATTAGCAGTAACAATATGTTTTGCCTCCTGCGGTCTGATTATGCTTACCCCGACACTTTTTATTGATGTTTTAAATGTCCAACACAAAATTGTCAACTATATGGTCATATTATGTACCGTATTGGCGGTTGGCATGCTGGCGGCATTTCTATCATACTACGTCTATCCGCTGATGCTTTTTCCACTGTTTATTGCATCCATGTATTGTGACCGTTCTCTCGTTATCTTTGCGGCGATATCTAACTGTGTCATGGCAGTAGTTTCCTCTGTTTCAGGTATATATGTATCCTTGACAGAACAAAACCTTATAAACATTAAAGACGTGAAAGCAGCCTTAACCTACATTGCGCTGCCAACTGTCTGCATTGTAATCGGAATGTCCGTTATTGCCTTTTTCATTGTAGACCGCAACAGCCGTATGCTCAATGAAGCCATTGAGGGAAAGCTTGAGCTTCAACAGAACCAAAAGGAATTAATCTATGCTTTTGCGGAGATTTCCGAAAACAAATCCAAATTTACCGGAGAACACATTAAACGTGTGGCAGAATATATGAAGGTATTAGGGCGTGCCTCCGGCTTCACGGAAGAATACGTGGAGAAACTTGCAACCGCTTCCATGATGCATGATATCGGCAAATTGATGATTCCTGAAGAAATATTGGATAAGCCGTCTAAACTGACGGATGAGGAATTTGAGATCATGAAAAACCATGTTCTTTATGGAGAAGCGCTGTTACATAACACCCCCGGTGATATTATGAATATGTCAAGAACGATTGCACTTCAGCACCATGAGAAGTGGGACGGTACCGGTTATCTGGGTATCAAGGATACAAAAATTGCCTACATTGCCCGGCTGATAGCGGTGGCAGATGTTTTTGATGCATTAATGTCCAAACGTTACTATAAGGATGGCTGGAATATTGACGAGGCGTATAACGAGATTGTAAACTGCAGTGGAAAACACTTCGACCCGGATGTAGTACAGTTGTTCATAGATAATTTTGATGAATTTAAGCGGATTGCAGAGGAGATTCCGGACCAGCAGGTGTACTGAAGCTGCGCTGCTTGTTATGTAATCACTATGAGATTCGATTTGAGAGGAAGTATATATGTTTCGGGTAATGAATGACTACATGAAGGAAATACAGCTGCAAGTGACAGACGAGTTTTATAACACCGTCAAGGATTTTCTTGAGCAGGAGGAGGCTGTAGCAAGCTATTGCATTACTGTAAACTTTAACCGGTATATTATAGATATCAAATTAAAACAATTTTCTGTGGAAATGGCAAGAGAGGCATATGGAAGGCTGGTAAACCGGATTGCCTGTCCGTATTCAGAGCTTTCTGTCAGGTATAATGAGGGAAAGGCAGTCAGATACCGCTATGCTACTTGTGCGGAGAATAAAAAAGGATTTTATTGCGATATTGTGTTTGGACCGGAGCTGTGAGGTGAATTAATATGTATGAGGTTTTTGAAAATAATACTGGAAATGCAATTAAATATGTCTTTTCAGGAGAGGATTATTCTGCTGAAGCAACCATTTATAAATATGAAGATTTTTATAACCGGACAGTAATCTGTTGTTCTGTTATGAGCGGCTGTTCCATGTCCTGCAGCTTTTGCAGTGTAAGGAATAAATTTGTCAGAGATCTTAGTACGAATGAAATTAACGAGCAGGTATATACCATTTTATCTGACAAGAAGCTGGAGGATATCAATGAACGGGCGAAGCTATTTCAGATTATGTTCACGGGAATGGGGGATCCGATATTAAATTGGTATAATTTAGAAGGTTCCATCATTGACTTACATAACAAATATCCCAATGCAGAGCTGATGGTATCCACAGTAGCGCCGATTAGCGATGATTATATACATCTGATTAATATGGGTAAGCATATACCTAAGATTTCACTGCAATTTTCTATATATGCCTCAAATGATTTAGAGAGAAGTAAGCTCATGGCATCTAATGATAAGTTCAGTCTCAATCAGATTCGGGATTTGGGAATTATGTGGTGGAAAAATACAGGCAGAAAGGTATCTATTAACTATTGTGTCAATGACAGCAATGCGGAGCTTGAGGATGCAGAGCGCCTGATGGCATTATTTTCACCGATGATATTCACATTTGCTTTCTCTACAATCACGTTTTCCTTTATTGCGGAACCGGATGCACTGGCAAAAAACATGAAATCTGCCAAAAAGTTTGCTGAGATTTTCCGTTCCAATGATTACAGTGTGGAATTTCTTGACCAGACCAAGCACCGTACCATTGGTAACTGCTGTAGATTATAATTTATTCTAAATTCAAATGTATCACGTGTAAGAGTGTAAAAACGCCTGTGCAGAGATAATCTGCACAGGCGTTAATAGTATGGTGGACAAAACCTTTAAAATGTCCGAAACAGCCCGATTACCTTGCCAAGAATAGATACATCCGGTACAATAATCGGTTCCATGAAATCATTTTCCGGCTGCAGGCGGATATGGTCAGATTCTTTAAAAAACCGTTTTACAGTGGCGGAATCATCCACCAGTGCAACCACAATATCTGAGTTCGATGCGGTTGGCTGTTGCTCCACTAAAAGCAAATCCCCATCAAAAATGCCCGCATTAATCATGCTTTCCCCGCGGACCTTTAGCATAAAGGTCTCTTTGTTATGTAGATATTCCGGTGGGACAGGGAAGTAGCCCTCAATGTTCTCCACAGCTAAAATAGGCTGCCCGGCTGTCACGGTTCCCACAATGGGTACATTCACCAGCTCACGCCTGGTAAGCCCAAACTCATCATCCAGAATCTCAATCGCCCGGGGCTTCGTAGGATCCCTTCGGATATAACCGTTTTTCTCTAAAGTTTCAAGGTGGGAGTGAACAGAAGATGTGGACTTTAAATGGACTGCGTTACATATCTCGCGCACCGCAGGAGGATAGCCCTTCTTCAAAATACAATCTTTAATATACTCTAAAATCTCTGTCTGCTTTGCAGAAATCTTTCCCAATGCCATAAAAATACCTCCTCAATATGTCGGGATGCCGACCCATTGCGCAGCAATTTTTGATGATAAAAATGCTAATAATTTGCAATTACATATATTGTAGCATACTATTCAAAAAAAAGCAAACAAATATTCCGAACAAATGTTCAAAAGGCATTGACAAAAGAACGGATATATACTGACTTATCTCTTTATTAAAAAAGCAGCTGCCTTATTATTAGGCAGGAATCAGTTGTCATGCCGGAATAAATATAGTATAGTGAAAACAGTAGAACAGTATTGGATATCTGCAGGAAATGAATACCGGCAAAGGAGCAGAGCAGACAGGAGTTTCGGGAGGCAGTGAGGCTGTTCCATTCCGGACAGCTTAAGGAGTCCCTTACACTGTTTCAAAGGGTAGCGGCTGCTGATAGTGAAGATTTGGCAGCACAGCGTTATATGCAGTATGTTGAAGCAAAGCTTAGGGATGGAGATGTGGAGCATAATGTATTCCGGTTTGAGAAAAAATAATATAAAAGCACTTGCAATCAAAAATATATTACCTGTCTTTGGAAGTTGAAGTTAAAAATATGGTGCTAAGTCAAGGATTAAAACCTATGGCTTAGCATTTTTTTAATTTTCCCATTATTTAAAAAATATGATAAAAGCAAACAAATATTTTGAACAAATATTTGAACTTTGTTTGTTGGCTGCAAAGGATTATGGTATGATGAAGATAGAACAACAAAGCGGAATTGACCAGATTGAAAGATACAACAAAAGTTAAATGTCGCAACATTGCAAACAATATATTCTCTCATTTTGTATAGGCAAGATGAGAGGTAAATTTACAAAAAAGGTGGTATAGTTTTATGGAATGGATTGAGCGCTTAAACAGTTCTGTTGAATATATTGAGAATCACTTGTTGGAAAAGATAGACTATGAAAAGATAGCTGAGATTGCAAATTGTCCGACGTACCATTTTCAAAGAATGTTTTTCTACATGACAAATATTTCTGTTTCTGAGTATGTCAGAAGGAGAAGGATGTCTTTGGCAGCAGTTGATTTACAAGAAGCTGGAGTAAAGGTCATTGATGTTGCCTTGAAATATGGCTACGATTCACCAACTGCGTTTAATCGTGCATTTCAAAATATACACGGTATAGCACCATCGTTAGCTAAAAAGGAAAATGCAATTTTAAAATCATATCCGGCATTAAAGTTTTCTATCTCGGTACAGGGTATGGAGGAAATGAATTTTAGAATTGAGACAAAAGAAGCCTTTCAGATTGTGGGAATAAGTTGTCCATTAAGTAAAGTTCTTGAAGAGAATTTTGCAAGAATACCGCATGAATGGGATACTGCGTTAGAAAATGGAACTCTTTCAGAACTCTATGGATTGATGAACAATAAGCCGGAGGGCTTGTTGGGCGTAAACGTACATAATGAAAAAGAGTGGAAATATTTTATTGCGGTAAGCTCCACAGAACATAGTGACGGATTTGAACAGTATGATATTCCGGTTGCAACATGGGCTGTTTTTTCAGGGCGAGGAACCAATGTTTCTCTTCAAGACTTAGAACGTCGTGTTATAACAGAATGGTTGCCAACATCAGGGTATGAGTATGCCGAGATACCTGATATTGAGGTTTATATAAAAGCAGATCCAAAGGATGCAATATATGAATACTGGCTACCGGTTGTAAAGAAGGAGGATAATAGTGGCTATATCAACAATCGAAGCTGAATTTCAGTGTGAAGTAGAAAAAGTGTGGGAGATAGTTACATCATTATACAAGTATTCATGGAGAAGTGATTTAGATAAAATCGTGGTAACAATACCTGAAAAAGAGTTTGAGGAACATACGAAAGCTGGTTATGTTACAAAGTTTAAAATTACTGCCTTTGATGAATATAAGAAGTATGAATTTGACATGGAAAACGACAATATGCAAGGGCATTGGACAGGGAAGTTTTCCTATAAGGACGGCATTACACGAATCGAATTTACAGAGAATGTAATTGCTAAAAAGCTGATTATGAAGCCGTTTGTACGAATATATTTAAAGAAACAGCAAGCGAAGTACATTCAAGATTTAAGAGATGTATTGGAGGCAAATGGATGACTTGTGATGAAATTATAAAAGAGTTAAAAGAAAATGCTTCCGAAAAACACAAAGCAAACGTGGTGAAAATGGGTATCCCAGCTGAACATAGTATAGGAGTTTCGACAGCTGTTGTCCGTGCAATAGCAAAGAAAGCAGGAAAATCAAACGAATTGGCAAGAGAGTTGTGGATTTCTGGCTACCATGAGGCAAAATTATTGGCAGTATTGGTTTTCGATAAAAAGACAGTATCCCATGAAGAGATAGAGAAACTTATACTCGATGTCCAGTCGTGGGATTTATGTGATCACTTATGTAAAAATCTGATTATTAAGCTGAAAGGGTATGATGAGTTTATTTCGAAGTGGGTTGCGAGTACGCATACCTACAAGAAGCGTGCGGCTTTTACATTGATAGCATCTTCTGTAATTCATAATAAGGTAATTGCAAACGATACTCTTGATGATTACTTGCATATCATACGGGAATATTCAGACAGTGAACATGAACATGTTAGAAAAGCAATCTCCTGGGCGCTAAGAGAAATAGGGAAAAGAGATTTCAATTACAATGAAAAAGCAGTCCTTTTAGCTTATGGGGCATAGAGAAGTTTTCAAAGAAACAAGGTTAAGACTGATATGGCAAGCTATAATAATTACCGAAAGGACAGCTTACAATGATTGATGAGATTTATAACTACCGCCAGAGCAGTCTGCTGACCGTCCCGATTTCGGAAGAATGGGAAACGCTCTGCATTAAGTTTGAGGAAATGCTGACCGATGAGCAGCTCACAATGTTCCATAAGCTCTGCGATCTGCAAAGTGCTTCTGCCACTGACGATATGAGGGTTGCATACAAGGCAGGATTCAAGGACGGAGCAACAGCTATGATCGAAGTTATGGCATAAAGGTCTAAATTGATAATGTTTTGGAATAGTCTTATTCCTGTGATACGGGGATAAGACTATTTTCTTTTCTGTAGAATAACTTTTCAATAAGGTGTAGTTTAGTATTTGGTCTACACTTACCATTCTATAAGTTTAAAATTCAGACTTTTTTCAGAGACATTCATCAGAGGAACGATTAGACATTTTTGTATTCTCTGCACGTAAAACTATGGTTTAATTTGTGAGATTTTACAAAAGTGATAAATTCATCACTTTTCTCTTGACAACAAGTCTTGAAAGTGATGTAATTGTAACATAGAGAGATAAATAAATCACATTAAGGAGCGATTGTTATGAAAAAGGAAACCAAAATAAAGTCACTCAGATTATATCACGCATTTTTTGCTGCATTGTCGCTGTTCACCATGCTGATCATCATATTTATGGACAATTGGGGCGACTGGTTCCACTTTTTGCCGATATTAGTGGTGATATGCTTTGACGGCAAGTTTGAGAAAAATGATGAACTTGCCAGACAACATCTCGCCAAAGCGAATACTGCTGTCATGTGGACGCTGATCGCTGCACTCGTCATGTTGTATATGCGTGGACGCTTTCACCCCATACCTGCTCCTCGATATCTTATTATCATCTGCGCAGCTCTTTTTTTGCGAAGCGTGCTGTTTCTTATTTTTGACAGAGCACTGGAAATCGAGGAGAAGGTTGAATAATGGCTGAGCTGAAAACGAAGATCAAAGAGCATCGAGCACGGCTGAACATGAAGCAGGATGAGCTTGCAGAGCTTGTGGGCGTCCGCCGTGAGACTATTATCCGTCTCGAAAAAGGACAGTATAATCCGTCGTTGAAGCTCGCTATGGATATTGCCGCAGTATTTAATACAACCGTCGAAGAGCTGTTTGAGTTTTATGAATAAAGAATGGTTATTCTCTATAATCATAGCCTATTGGCGCACTCAAAAACCGTTCCACACAAGTCATAATCGGAATTGTGGAGCATACCACAACAAGCACATACCCTTTTTGAACTGAATACTAACCGCAAGCTCTCGGAAACGCTCTGTAAGCGTTTCTGAGGGCTTTTTCTTTTTGGCGGTTAAGTTTTCCGCTCCGCAGGCTCGGACGGCTCTGAGTGGCTTTTCCGTTCGCCAGACGGTCAAGCAGAGGTCTGCTCGGAAATCGGGGCTTGAGCGTAAAAATTGAGTATATATATGAATTAAGCGAGATTCTTAATTCGCTAAAAATTTCATATAAGTTGCCCTATTTGATGCAGTATCAGTTGCATACTATTCAAAAAAAGCAAACAAATATTCCGAACAAATATTCGAAAAAAGTATTGACAAAAGAACGTGCGTTCGCTATAATACATATAAATCGAACATTTGTTTTTTATTATAGGAGGGATGCCGTATGAGCAAAAGCATGTTGAAGAATAGAAATAAAAGGATAGCAGTCGTCAGAAGACAGCGCATGATTTTATGTATCACAGGTTTTTTTATTATCTTTTTTGCAGTGTTATGCTTCTCCGGCAGTGCCGGCACAGTACAGGCTGAAAATACGAGTAAAAAATATTACACCCAGATTCAGGTAGGAGAGGGAGATACAGTTTGGGATATCGCAGCACGCTATATTAGCTCTGAGTACCGGAATACCAGCGCATATATTGATGAAGTAGAGCAAATTAACCACATCAGCGCCGACGAGATTACCAGCGGCTGCTTCCTCATGATTCCGTATTACGCAGAAGCGCCGATAAAAAATACAGCACACTGACAGATTGTAATGCGCATACATTTTTTATATAATGCTTTATATGATACCAAGGTATATTTCTCAATTCACACTTGAGATTTATATATACAAAGTCCTTATACTCTTGGCCACCCCGTCAGCCCGCCATGTTTAATGGCAGAAAAGATATGTTCTTTTGCACCGGGGTGGTCATTTTCCAACTTCCAGAGAAGCTCCTTTGCATATTGGCGTTTTGTATATCCATCTGCAGGACAGTTGTTTTTCACCACCGGAAGCTCCATATCCCTGGCAAATGCGGCTACCTGTCCCTCGGTAATATACATCAGTGGCCGAATCATTGTAAGCTGCATCCGGCTCAGATAAGTAACAGGAGAGAATGTATGGATTCTTCCCTCAAATAGCATGGACATCATAAGCGTCTCCATAATATCATCCCGATGATGGGCATATGCAAGCTTATTGTAGCCTAATTCCAGCATTTTCTCATTAAAAGCGCCTTTGCGCATTTTCGCACAGAGGGAACATGGATTATCCTCTTTGCGGGCCTCAAATACGATTTCATAGATATCGGTCTTGACAATGGTATACGGCACCTTCAGTTCATCACATAATTTCTGTATTCCCGTAAAATCCATACCGAGACCTAAATCTACAGTCATAGCATACACATGGAATTCCTTTGGATAAAATCTCGATAAATGTGCCATCGCATAAAGTAATGTTAGGCTGTCTTTGCCGCCGGATATACCTACGACGATTTTATCGCCATCATCAATCATGTGATAATCGTCCACAGCACGTCTTGTATA
>CAMWOF010000050.1 GCA_947175805.1 uncultured Clostridiaceae bacterium | reverse complement strand
ATATCATCCTGTGTATATTTTTGTATATCTGTTTTTTTATCCCCATAAACCTTTATGACTTGATAATTCGAGTCAAGCTCCTCTATCCATCCGCCCATCCTTTTTACAGAATCAATGTTCTTAACAGTACCATCCGAATCTACAATATTATAAGGCATAAGGCTATCCAGTGTTCCTTCTCCAATAAGAAAGCCTTCAAAAAAAATACATCCCACAAAAGTCAGCATCACAATTATGAGAAACAGAAAAAAACTTCCTATCAGCTTTGTAAAAATTCTCTTTTTTAATGGCCTTTTTTTCATAAAATTTTTCATTGCCATCATCCTTTTTCAATTTTGTATCCAAGTCCTTTAATCGTCTTAAGAATCTTTGGTTCCTTGGGATTTTCCTCAATTTTTGCCCGCAGATTACTGATATGAACCATAACGGTATTATCATCTGCCACATAATCTTCATCCCATACATAGTTAAATATCTGCTGTTTTGTAAAGATTCTCCCCTGATTTCTCATAAGAAGCTCCAAAATCAGAAATTCTTTTTTTGTCAGTTCAATCCTTCTGCCATCTTTTTCAACAGTTCCCTCTATCTTGTTCAACAGAAGGTCAAAGCATTTCATAAAGATGTCTGAGGTCCCTTTCTCTTCTTTGTAATCATAATTTCTGCGAAGCTGTGCTTTGATTCGTGCAACTACAACCATGGGATTATATGGTTTCGTAATATAGTCATCTGCGCCAAGCTCAAGTCCCAGGATTTTATCATAATCCTCTCCCCTCGCCGTCAGCATAATTGCAGGCACCTTACTCTCTTCACGTATTTTTTTCAATACGGAAAATCCATCCATAACAGGCATCATAATATCTAACATGACCAGATGGGGTTGTTCGCTTTTAAACAGCTCTAATGCCTTCGCTCCGTCATCTGCTTTGATAAGCTTTATATTTTCCCGTTCAGTATATAATTCTAATGCATCAAGCAACTCAACTTCATCATCTGCTGCTAAAACTTTATATTCCATTTGGCACCTCTCATTTACAATCCCAATTTCTCATAAATAACATAAATCAGCGGTTTGGAAAAATCATAGCTTGTCTTCCATGTACTGTCAAGATTGTCCAGAATCATACATTGTGCCATGCCACTATAATAGTATTTAGAGGAACCCTTGACATATAAATTGATATTTCCCATATAGTATTCTTCAAATCGCTTCTTATCTAAATATCTGCATCCCATTGCCTCTACATAACATGCACTTCCCTCAATGCTTGTATAATAATCTTCCAGCTTTTGCACTGTTTCATCCAATAATGCATTTCTTTTTTCCTGGATATCCTTATATTGTAAAATAAGATTTCTGATTTCCTCTTTGTCTTCCTGTTCTGCCGCTTTTTTTAGCAATTCTGCCCCTTCTTTATACAAGGCGGTTACCTCACTGTTCTCATCACAACATTTGACAATCATTTCCTCTCCGTAACCTTCCTCACCAAAATCATGTCCCCCATTTAAACTGGAAATGTTGTCTTCAAAATTGCTAAGCTGCCAGCAGTGAAATGTTTCATGCCAGATTGTTGTAACCTGCTCATCCTCGTTATAACCTGATTCCATGTCTCCTGTAACTGTTTTTCCCACATTCATAAGTCCTGACATCAGCTCTTTTGTAGGAATAATCACCTCATAATGCCCTTCCACCTCAAACGCTGTCGCGACAAAGGTATCCAGCACAGGCTTTCTCTTCTGAATACTGTAAGAATTCCCTGAAGATGTAATAACATAATCCCGCTTTCCGTCGCAAAATGCCACAGGGTAATTCGTAAGTTTAAAATCTTTAAAACCTATTTCATCTATATTCTCTTGCAATCCCACTGCACTCTCATAGCACTGTTTATCGCTATCACTCAATCCATAATTTCCGGTTAGAACCACACTAACTACCAGAATGATACCAATGAACACAATAACTAATCTTTTTTTCATAACCACTACTCCATTTCCACTATTCCTATTTTCTCATTTGTAGCTGTCTATTTCTACTGTTTCGTTCTTATAACTGGTACGATATGTTACACTTCTTTTCTTTTAAACAGTCCAAGAAGCATTGCAAAAATATATATCCAGAGTAACCCCTTTAACAACAAATGCACTTCTATCGTACCGTCGGTAAGAACGGAACCTGCCTGTTGCTGTATCCCATGAAGGTCTGGTACAATATATAAAATACCCTTCAACAGCTTTCCTGCAAAGCCGCCTACAATACTATTTAATAATTCCAGCATATTGTAAAAAACACCCGCCAGCACAATGATGACACTAAGCGTACCCGCAAAAAATCTTGGTAAAAATATACTAAGCCAGCTTGTCATAACGCATATAAGAACCACACAGATAGCAGATATAAAAAATGCTGGCACCAATCTCCATATATCACCGCCCTGATGCTGTGATATCATAAACAGCAAAAATACAGCAAATAAAATCAACTCTGCCAGAAGACCCGCCATAATATTGGCTATAGTAAGAGCAGCATGGTATTTTGTCTGGCTCACATTTCTTATCAGGACAAGATGGCTGGTTTTTCTCTCATACTCATTGGGAATAGTATCCAGGCTTAAGACTACTGCCATCACACAGCTTATAACATTTAGAATAGCAAGAAGAATGGGTGCAAGAATTTTATAATCTGTAACCGGTGTTCCATCTATGGAAATACTTCCTGTTCCTGTGCCAAAAAGCGCTAATATCAATCCTCCCAGAATACTGACAATATAAAGAACCTTTTTCCGTATTTTTTCTTTTAAGGCTGTTACTGCAATCATCATTCATCCATCCCTCCTACTTTTTCTATAAAAATATCCTGCAGGCTTTTACCATAGTGCTCTTCATTTTTATCCCATGTTCCAAGCACACTTCCTTTTCCTATGATAATCCCCCTGTCACATACCTGTTCAATATCACTTAGTATATGAGAATTCAAAACGATGGTTTTTCCCGCTTTTTTTAAGCTGCCAATCAAGTCTATAATCTCAATTCTTCCCATCACGTCCAATCCTGCTGTTGGTTCATCCAAAATAAGCAATTCCGGATTTCCCAGTAATGCCTGTGCAAATGCCAGCCGCTGCAGCATACCCTTTGAGTAATTTTTAACCTTTGTTTTATCATCCTCAAGCCCCACTGTTTTTAGAAGCTTTGTTATCTCAGCCCTGCTTTCCTCCCTTGAAATCTTCTGGATTTCTGCATAATAGAAAAGAACTTCTCTCCCACTAAGGAATGGCGGAAAATATGGTGTATCAGGAGAATAGCCGATTTTTATATCTTTATTTAACTCAATTTCTCCACCGTCCTTTTTCGTGAGTCCAAGTATCATCTTTATGGTGGTAGTCTTTCCTGCTCCGTTGCTGCCAAGCAATGCAAAAACCTCTCCATCATTTACACAAAAACTAAGATTCTTGACAACCGATTTTTTGCCATAAATCTTTTTCAGATTTTTACACTTTACCATTGCTTTACTCCCCCTACCTAAAATTCTTTATCTTACTGTTACTTCCTTATATGCCTATCATACGCCCTCATGCTAAAGTCCTGCTAAATGCAACCTTAAGATTACCTTAAGCTATTACACAACGTCGGAGTCAATAGTAATTTTTAATGTTCTTTATTTACTCGCATATACTCTATTTGACATTTATACCATTTTTTTCTATAATTAGACATATATCCAGAAGGGGGGATCACTATTGAACCAAATTAACATCATGCTGAACAATGTAAAAATCGGCATGAAGATATCGGAGGATGTTTACAGCGATTCTAAGCTGCTGGTACAAAAGGATACCGTTGTGAATGACGCCGTGTTAGGCCATCTTAAGTATTCCTCGGTAGAATCTGTTCCCGTATATGCAGACAAAGAGAACGAATATATGCAGACACCGTTTGTACCTGTCACAGTGATTCCAGGGAACCAAAAAACACACTCAGAAAAAATCCGAGAGAGCGAAACATTTAAAAATTTCGAGGCAAATTTTCAAAAAAAGGCTGAAGAATTTTCCACGTTACTTAAGGATATTGCAGATGGCAATACCGGGGTGGATGTGGAACAGCTCTACGCCTTTGCCAACGAAATTATTGCAGGCGAGACAAATACATACCGACTCATGGACACCATTAGCCATCTTCACTATTTTGACAGCTCCACTTATGCTCATTCCCTGCATGTGGCAATGCTGGCATATGTGCTAGGCTGCTGGCTGCACTTAGACGAGGAGCGGTTAAAAATACTGACAGTGGCCGGCATGCTCCACGATGTGGGCAAGCTTCTGATGCCGGAAGAAATCATCAATAAGCCGGACAAGCTGACAGACGAGGAATATAAGATTATTCAACAGCATCCCTACAAGGGCTATCAGCTTCTGCTTTCTCAGAAAGTGGACAGAAGAATTTCTGAAACTGCCCTGCTGCACCATGAAAAGTGTGACGGAACCGGCTACCCTATGGGATTAAAGAGCGAGGGGATTAATAAATTTGCAAAGGTCATCGCCATCGTGGATGTATATGAGGCCATGACAGCAAATCGTGCATACAGAAACGGTCTTTGTCCTTTTGCAGTCATCCGTATGTATGAGGACGAGGGCTATGCAAAATACGACCCGAACTATCTACTTCCTTTTTTGCAGGGAATTGCCGATACTTATCTGCACAATAATGTTTTGTTAAGCGATGGCCGGCAGGGAAAAATTGTCATGACAAACAAAACCGTCTGCTCAAAACCGGGCATTATGGTAGGAGATGAATATGTCGATTTGGCTTTACATCCCGAACTGAGCATCGTATCTATTTTATAACCGGGCAGACAACGGCACTTTGCACCGTTTCTGCAATCATAAAAAGAGTAAGGGCTTCCCGGCATTACAGCCGGGAAGCCCTTACTCTTTGACGATATTATTCCGCCATATTAGGAATTTCTGAATTTACGGCTACTCCACACATCCAATAATATCCCGGATATCCGTAAGCCCCTGCTCCCTCATAAACCGTTCGATTCCCTCAATCACCTTAACTGACGCCAACGGATCATAAAAGCTGGCGCTGCCCACGGCAACCATAGTGGCGCCTGCCATCATAAATTCCAAGGCATCCTCTGCACAGGTAATGCCGCCCATACCAATAATCGGAAGCTTAACTGCTTGTGCCACTTGGTATACCATGCGCACAGCCAGCGGCTTTATGCATGGCCCGGACAGACCTCCTGTCTTATTTGCCAGGACAAAGGCACGCTTTTTAATATCAATTTTCATACCGGTCACTGTATTAATCAGAGAAAGCCCGTCTGCACCGCCCGCTTCTGCTGCTCTTGCCATCTCGGTGATATCCGTCACATTCGGACTCAGCTTCATGATAACAGGCTGTCCCGCAACCGCCTTTACTGCCTGCGTAATTTCCTCTAAGGCTTTCGGGTTCTGCCCAAAGGCAATCCCCCCCTCCTTTACATTCGGACAGGACACATTGATTTCTAACAAATCTACAGGCTCCGCAGCAAGCCGCTCTACCACCTGGACATAATCCGCTATCTGCTTACCGCAGACATTGACAATAATCTTCGTATCATACTGTTTCAAAAACGGAATATCACGTTGGCAGAATACATCCATGCCGGGATTTTGCAGTCCGATAGCGTTTAACATACCACCCCAGGTCTCTGCAATCCGCGGTGTAGGATTGCCCTGCCATGGCACATTTGCCACGCCCTTAGTAGTTACGGCACCCAGACGGTTCAAATCAATAAACTCCCCGTACTCCTCACCGGAACCAAAGGTACCGGAAGCCACTGTAACGGGATTCTTAAACTCCACTCCGCATAGCTCTACCGCCATATTCATGATAGCTCCACCTCCTCTGCAAAAAACACAGGGCCATCCTTACAGATGCGCTTATTATGTACGTTAGAATGTGCGTCCCTGTCCTTTGTCTCACAGACACATCCCAGGCAGGCGCCAACGCCGCATGCCATTCTTTCTTCTAAAGAAAGCTGCGCTTCAATTCCGTGCTCCATGGCATATGCCTTCACCGCACGGAGCATCGGCATCGGTCCACAGGCATAGATGACCTCACCGGTAACGCCATACTCTCTGACAGCGTCCAGGACATTGCCCTTTACACCGTGCCCGCCATCTTCGCTGGCTATATATACATCCCCATAGGGTTCAAAGGCCTCCGCCAGAAAAATCTCATCCCGAAAGCCCAATACCACCGTTTTTTCACAGGCCAAACCGGCTGTCAAAGCCAGCATCGGCGGAATCCCGATGCCCCCGCCAATTAAAATAGCCTTTTTGTCCCTGATTGTAAAACCATTGCCCAGGGGGCCCATCACCGTAATCCAATCGCCTGACTGAAGGGCAGCAAACTCCCTTGTACCCGCCCCTACAACACGATATACCAGATGCAGTGTCCCCGCCGCAACATTTATCTCGCATATACTGATTGGCCTCGGCATCAGCCTGGCGCCGTCCTTAGAATAGAGGGTAACAAACTGCCCCGGTTTTGCCTGGTCTGCTATCACGGGAACACTAATCTCCATACTATATATGTCACTGGCAATCGGCTCCTGCCGGATAATTTTCGCATTCACTCTCACTGCACTCATATTCTTCCTCCTTCCTATTTCACTTTACACTATCATTTCTTTGCATTTTTATTTTTCCAGCGCACCCGTAATATCCGCAATCATATCCACTGCAGCCTGTCTTGCGGCATCGGCAAAGTGCTCTGCCCCAAACCTCGCATACTTTTCCTGCTTATAGGCAGCAATAATGCCTCTGGAGGAGTTGACAATGGCACCCAGGCCGTCAGCATTAAAATAGTGCACTAAATCTTCCGCCTTGCCTCCCTGTGCGCCGTAGCCCGGCACTAGAATATAGGTATTAGGCATCAACTTGCGGAGCGCCTTCCCCATCTCAGGGTAGGTGGCACCTACCACACAGCCCACATAGCTGTATCTGTCCCCCATACATCCTGCACCCCATTCGTTTACCTTTTCAGCCACCAGTTCATATAACGGCCTGCCATCTATCAGCTTATCCTGAAATTCTCCGGAGGACGGGTTAGATGTTTTTACCAGCACAAAGATACCCTTTTTCTCTTCCTTACAGACATCCACAAAGGGCTGTATGCCATCCGTTCCCAGATAAGGATTCACTGTCACAAAATCCTCATCAAAACCTGCATAAGTCTTTTGTCCCACAGTCACCTTTCCAAGATGGCCTGCGGCGTAGGCAGCGGAGGTGGAACCGATATCTCCCCGCTTCACATCACCAATAACAACCAAATCCTTGCTCTTTGCGTAATCCACAGTCCTTTTAAATGCCATGACACCCTCCACTCCAAATTGCTCATACATGGCAATCTGGGGCTTCACAGCAGGAATCAAATCGCAGGTGGCATCAATAATCTCCTTATTAAACTGCCATATGGCCTCTGATGCCCCCGCTAATGTCTCCCCCTGCTCTGCAAAGGATTTTTTCTGGATATGCTCCGGCACATAGGACAGCATCGGGTCCAAGCCCACCACCACCGGTGCATTCAGTTTTTTAATCTTGTCTGTCAGCTTATTAATCATAATTTTTCTCCTTACTGATTATAATTTTCACAATATTCTAATTGTGTATTTTTATTTGTATATCACTTTTTTCGATTCATTCAACAAAAATAAATGTGATTTTTTTCGTGCATCCATTCATTTCTCAATCCAATCTGCTCCATACACCACACGGCCTTCTAAAATCGTCAATTTGACCTGTCCTTGCAGGGTCCTGCCCTTGTAAGGCGTATTTTTTCCCTTAGATGCAAACAGCTCCGGGTTCACTACATACTGTGCCTGCGGGTCAAAGATGACAATATCCGCCAGCTTGCCTGCCGAAAGGTCACCCCGGGCAGTTTCCCCAATCCGTCTGGCAGGGTTATAGCTCATTTTTTCTGCCATCTGCATCGGCGTCAAGTGCCCTGGCTTCACCAGTGCAGTATAAGTTAAAGAGGCGCTGGTTTCCAAGCCTATAATGCCAAAAGGTGCTTTGTCAAAAAACTGTGCCTTTTCTTCTGTCCCATGAGGCGCATGGTCAGTGGAAATCATCTCCATGGTATCATCCGCCAGCCCTTCAATTAACGCATTCACATCCTCTCTGCTGCGCAGAGGCGGATTCATTTTATAGTTGGAATCTGCCTCCGTAATATCCTCATCTGTCAGGGTGAAATGATGCGGACACACCTCGGCGGTTACGTCAATGCCCATCCTTTTCGCCATGCGTACAAGCTCCACGGAGCCTTTTGTAGAACAATGGCAAAGATGCAGCCTGCAGCCTGTCTCTCCAGCCAGAAATATATCCCTGGCAGTAATAATATCCTCCACTGCATTGTAAATTCCCGGAACTCCGTATTTTTCAGCTATCCTCCCCGCATTCAACACGCCGTTTCCCACTAGGTTCTTATCCTCACAGTGCGCCATAACTAAGGCATCTAACTGGGCTGCCGTCTTCATTGCTTCCATATAGAGCCTGACATCCATTACGCTTTTACCGTCCTCACTGAATGCCACTGCCCCCTGCCCCCACATTTCCCGCATAGGCACGAGGACATTTCCCTCCATATCCATAGTGATGGCACTTAGCTGCCTGACATTACAAAGCCCTGCTTCCTGCACTTTTCCCTGAATATAAGCAAGCGTCTCCACACTGTCCACCACCGGTTTTGTATTCGGCATGGCGCATACGGTGGTCACCCCGCCTCTGGCTGCTGCCGCCGAGCCGGTGCTGATATCTTCCTTGTAAGTAAGCCCGGGATCCCGAAAATGCACATGTAAATCCACAAATCCCGGCATCACCCATTTGCCGGAAGCGTCAATCTCCAGCGCATCTGCCGGCATATCTTTTACAATCCGGTTTCCTGCCACATAAACATCCCTCACCGTGTCTGTTTCCGTGGCAGGATTGATGACACGCCCATTTTTAATAATTAAATTCATCTCTGACCTCTTTTCTATTCATCTGCATGCACCTGTGCCCCTACCGCCCGGTTCGGATAAACTGCAATTTCTTTTAGCAGGGCTTTTTGGTAACAGCCCTCAATCACTCCCCGCAGCTCGGCGTTATTCCCAGTGATATCCACGATGGCGCTGTGCTGATAGGTAATCTCTTCCACATTATGCTGTATATTGATATAGATTACACCGTTGTTATGATATAAGATATTATAGATACCTCCCGGATAATCGGTATTCAGCTTTTCCATAATGATATCTGCACCCTCATACTCCATAAATCTGCTTTGCAAAATCATGATAGCGCCATATTCCTTAAAGGAGCCGTCATAATACATATCGTAATATTTCATGGTCTGCCCCTTATATTCCCCATCCTCCACAATGGCATCCTCAGCAATCTGCACAACATGTAATTTTCCATCGTCATTTCGGATGTCTCCCAGCCCGGAAGCACTATCCCTCTTCGGCACTCCACCGCTCACTGTCCACAGATAGGTTAAATTTCCTGTGATATAGTATTTGGATGCAGCCAGATAGTCCCGGTTGTCAAAGTGCCATACCTGCATCTCCTCTAAAATCCCACTGAAATCCTCCGAAGCTAACTGGATACTTCCCGAATTCACGAGCCAAAGCTGCCCGTAAATCGCCTTTGAATCTGTAGCCGGTCCGTCTAACACCTCTCCCGTCACCACAAACGCCTCATGAATTCCGTCATGGTCAAAATCACCATAATAATCGGCAATTACATTTTGAGTTGACTTCTCGCTGAATATATACATCAAATCCTTTTCTGACAAATCTGTCAATGTCTCTTTCGCGGCAACAGTATCCGCCTGTGTATCCTCAACTGTTATTCTTATAGTCAAATCCTGCCGCTCCGACTCCTGATGCAGCATAGGCAGGGCACAGCCCCCAATGCCTGCACAAAACAGTATTATCATTGCTGTCACTATTAATCGCTTTATGCCCAAAACAAATCTCCCTTTCTCACCAGCTTCACTCTGGCAGCAGTCGCCTCCGTTACAAGTTTATCTGCATTATCCAGCCTGTCCACCGGAATCTGCACTGTAAGCTCCACCTGCTCCGCATACTGAATATCCTTTATCGGAATATTTTCTGAGGCAAACAAATACTGCAGCTTTCCCAAATCTGTATAATCACAAATGAGCGCTGTCTCCATCATCTGCTGCTTTGTCACTATCCGGCAACGCCCCAGACCATCCCGCGCAGAATCGGTATATGCCCGCACAAGACCGCCCGTACCAAGCAGCGTTCCGCCAAAATATCTGGTCACGACAATAATCACATTTGTAATCTCTGCTCCGGTGATAACCTCCAAAATCGGTTTGCCCGCTGTTCCCTGCGGCTCTCCGTCATCACTGAACCTTAAAAGCGGCATGTCGATCCCCACCGAAAATGCAAAACAGTTATGCCTGGCATCATAGTGCTTTTTCTTTATTTTCTCTATGAATGTAAGCGCCTCCACCTCTGTTGTGACCGGCTCAACATAGGAGATAAATCTGGATTTCTTTTCCACAATCTCCCCAACAGCGCCTGCATCGATTGTTTTGTATGTCTGCCCCATATGTGCCTCCATGCCTAGAATAGAATTATTATAACACAAAAGGTATACACAAGAAAAGATTAATATTTGGATATATTTCCCATACTTATTCTTAAGGATTTATTAAATCACTTTTTTTCTATTTATTTTATTATATGTTTTGCTATAATTACAAAGAGTTTGGATATA
>CAMWOF010000049.1 GCA_947175805.1 uncultured Clostridiaceae bacterium | reverse complement strand
GATGCAGCCCCCGTCACATGCGGTGCGGACATGCTTGTTCCCTCTGTACAGACTATGTAATCCAAAAAACCAATGGCAGGAATCCGCTCACCCGGAGCCAGCAGCTCAAGCTCTGTGCCCGCAGAACTCATTTCACTTAACTCTCCCTGTGTATCTGTTGCGCCGACTGCGATTACCTCCGGAAATGCTGCCGGAAATTCTATATTATCTCCGCTTGTATTTCCCCTGTTTCCTGCCGCCGCTATCAGCAGAATGCCCTGTGCATAAGCATCACTGATTACCTGCTGGAATATCTCTGAATGAACCGGCGTTCCAAAACTCATGTTGATAATGTCAATGTCATTTTCCATGCACCAATGAAGCCCCTCAATAATCCTGCTTAATGGCCCCTGCTTTGCATCGTCCAAAGCTTTTACAGAATACAATTCCACATTCGGGTTAATACCTGTCACGCCTATATCATTTTCCTTTGCCGCAATGACACTTGCCACAGCCGTTCCATGCCCAGACACGTCTTCAAACATCGGCGAAACTTCTTCCTCACCGGGAACCAGGTTAATTCTGCCCGCAATATCAATATCCTCTGAAACATCCACCCCCGTATCCAGCACAGCAACCTTAATCGTCCCGTCCGCCTGATCATACTGCTGTTCATTCGCATTTACTGCATCAAGATTCCACTGATCCTCTACATCAACACATGACTGATCTAAGAATACATCCCCCTCCTCTTCGTAATCGCTGCCGTCAAGCAGGATATCTTCTTCTACATAAAGAACCTCATCCAGTTTTTCAAGCTTATCTGCTTCTTTTTTCGTCAGTTCCACTACAGCAACATTATCCTGTACGATAGCATCCTCATCAATATTTGCAACTTCATCTTCAAGAACATCATAAGCCGACTGGCTGCCCTCCGTCATAATAATGTATGTTTTCTCCCCTGCATCTGCCGCATGAACTCTGGGAACTGCCATCCCTGCCGTATTCATGCCAATACAAAATGCCGTCATTAGGGCAAACTTTTTCCGGTTTTGACAATGTAATTTTTTTAGTGTCTTTTGCATACTTTCTTCCTCCTTTTCTATTACAAGGATATTTTTATATTGTATATTTTTATATATGTATTGTCAATAGAACTATAGTTCCTGTAAGTATGTAACCTATAGCTCAAATATATAAACTTCTAAATGATACCTATGCCGGGATTATTATCATATTTACAGGAAAAAGATTCCAGTTTATGTGACAGGCGTACAAAACCAGGCAGGCGGCACTTCCACACCATATGAAAGTACCGCCTGCTATGAAGAATTACACCTTAAAGTGCTGCCAGAGATGTCTCCGGCAGCCGCTTATATGAAATTATGGGGAACTAAGAAAAGCCGCTTATTATGAAATTATGGGGAGCTAAGAAAATATGATGCTGCCTACTGGCGGGATGATTTAAATAAAATCAAAGCTCGCCTGCTCGTAGGACAGCTCCTTATATTCTATTTCCTCCTGTTCTATCCGGCTTTCATAGTCTATCACCACGGTCTGCTGTTTACTACCCACAAGCTTCTGCCCAAGCGTATAATTTACATCAAACCTTGCAGTAATCGCCGGAGTCGCACCTCTGGCCGGAACAATCAGCTGTACATTATTCGCCTTTAACAGTGCGAAGATTGGCTCCCATATATAAATATCCTTTGCCGCGCCGAAGGGATTATCTATAAATATGGTCTTTCGCCGCTTATCATCGTCTATATTTGCGCCATACATGCCGGAAATGTAGTTAATGACGGATATCAAAAATTGGATATAAATACCCTGGGACTGCCCTGTACTGCCTACCGCCTCCTCGTAGCGGAGATAACGACTCTGCTCCTTGATGCGCTCCCGCTTGTAAAGCGTCAGCTTAATGGCGTTCATGTCCGTGACAATGACGCTGAACAGACGCTTTAGCACCAACCGGTTTCTGATATATTTCATACGCTCCTTTGCGTCTTCATACTGGTCTGCACCGGACACCACGTCATCAATGTATTCACTCATGCGCTGCCGCATATGCTCATCCTTTACATACGGAATGACCAGCCCAACCATCTGCACCGGCTCGCCCCCCACCATGATACGGGACAGCTTTGGCAGCTTGTCAAGCTCAGTCTTTACATTTTTGCAGCGCTGGATGCACTGATTTTCAAAATTATTCTTTATAAACTCCATGTCCTGGATGCCCTTGGTCACCCTGTCCTTTTCCAGCTCGATAAATGAAATCATGCTGTTTAAGTTTTCCAACAGCAGCGTGGCGCTCTGATAATCCTCCGGCACTTCAATATCCCTGCCGATGGTTTCCGACAGCTCAAAGGCATTCATGCTGTACAGCGTCTCGGCTGTATGGGACTTATACTTCAGCAAATCCGCCTTGGCCTTTTCCAATGCCTTCTCGCTCTTGTCATAGGCAAGCAGGCTCTCCTCAAAGAGATTCCTCATTTTCGCTTCCGTCTCATGGATAATCACCGCATCCCTCGGGGAAATGTTATTTACCTTCATAATGCGCTTGACATCCTTATAAAGCTCCATCATGCTGTTATGCTGTTTCACAGCCCTGTCAAAGGCAGCCACCGTCTCCTTGTACTCCTGGTCAATGGTCTTTAACACCTTATCCCCCTGGGCGATGGCGCCGTCAATTTCCTCCGCCGACACTGAAAGCTGGGTATACTCCCCATAACGCTCCTCAAGCTGCCGGACAGACTGCTCAATATTGCCCTCTAAACGGTGCAGGACGCTCCGTTTCTGCTCCAATTCATTTTGCAGCATAGCGCCGTCGGTGGAAAGCTTTGCCACCTGCATGGAAAGCTTTGTAATGATGCGCTCGCCCACCATGTAAATACTGTGCTCCTCGTCCATCTGACGCAGTACATCCATGGAAACGCCCCGCTTTTCAATAGCGCGCTTTGCCCGCTCCATGCTCATCTTCAATGCTTCAATCAGCTTTTTCTTGTCTGCCAGCACAATATTTTCTTTTTCATAGACAGATTTTGCCGCTTTAAATGCGGCGGTTAAATCCTCATCGGACAGCGCCGCCTCCTCATAATCTCCCTCCATATAATAATCCTGGTAAACCGTCTCCCACTCTGTCTGAAGCGCCTTGCCCGCTTCCTCCAGGCCATGAATCCGGTTCCCTATATCCTCCCGGCGCAGTATCAAATCCTCCGTGCTCTTTTTCAGGGATATCTGAAGCTCCGCCAGACGCTTTATCTCCGCTTCACTGGCAGTGCGCACCGTCTCAAGCTGCCGGATACGGTCGCTGACCACCTTAACCGCCACCAGGTTTTTCTCCATGTTGCGCAGGTGCTCCATATGGTGATGCGCCTCCTTGAGCAATGCCTCGTCCTGCTCGATTTCCAGCAGCATGTCATGGCACACGTCTTTTAGGGCATCCAACTGTTTTTCCAGCTCAATTTTTTCCGTCTTTTTTTCGTTTGCCGCATCCATGGTGCTCATGGAAACCTCGGAACCTAAGCTGCTGATATATTCCATATCCTCCTCGTAGGTCAGGCCGATTTCCATCAAATGCCGGATGGTATCCTCCAGCTCCTTAATCTGTCCGTCCAGGCGGAGGCGCTCCTGCTCTAACAGTTTTTCATCGGTAAAATGCCGGCTGTTTTTTGAAATAAAGACAACGGAGTCGTCCCGGTTTCTTCCCATAGGGTTATACAGCACTGCCTCCGAAAATACCGGCACCGCATAATCTCCTAACTGCAGCTCGTAAATCGCATCATCTGTCCGCAGAAAATCAAAATTCTTCACCACCACACCGTATGGCAGCAGCGGAAACATGCTCAAAAGCTGCTCCCTCTGTGCGGCGTTTCTGGCTGCAATATAATCCATGCCCAGCACCACATTTTCGCTGTGCCGGGTCTCAATATATTCCTTCACCTTATTGACCGAAGCCGTCTCGCCGATGACCCTGTCCTCATTCAGTCCTTGGCGGCGCTTTGCCAGCGCCTTTAACTCCTCCTGCCGGTTCGTCACATCCACAATACACTGCATACAGCGTTTATTAATGGCGGCCAGCAGCTCGCTCTGGTGTGCCACATTGTACACCCGCATCATATTCTGAATCCGTTCCGCATTGTGCAGATACAAATCCAGCTTCTCCTGCAGCCGGTCTAATTCTGCCTGGCACTCCGCTACCTCCATGGCAAGCTTATCCTGCTGGTGCAGCTTCTCGTAATATTCCTTGGTACGCTCGCTGCACTTCATTTCCAGGTTTTCAATCTCCGCCTGCTTTTGCGCCACCTCTTTTTCATTTGCCTCCATCCGCTCCTCGGCATCTGCCAGCATGAGCAGGTTGATATCCGCCTTGAGATTGCCAACGGTGGTCAGCAAATCCCTTGCCTCCGTCTTCGTGTGCTGCACATCATTTCTGGCAATCTCCAGACCAATCTCCGCCTGCCTGAGCTGCTCCGTTTCCTCCTCCAACTGCCTGTCCAGCTTTTCCAGCCTGGCCTTCTCCACCGACAAATTCTGCTGATAGATAAGCGCCTGCTGCTCAGTTCTGACTTTCTTTGTGTAAGCAAGCTGCCTTAATGTGCTAATGTCAGACTTAGAGCTTGCCACCGCAGTCTTTAGCATCATCTCATTTTCATGCCTGCTGGCGGCATCCTTTTTATAATCCATGTAGTCATTAATGGACTCCTTAAACTTCAATTCGTTTTCTGCCTCGATATAATCAGACTTATTCTGCCCTACCGCCCGCACCAGCCCTTCAATGTCCTCCATCAAGACCTGCTTTTCAAATTCCAGCTTGCGAATCCGAAGGCTCTCTAAATCCTTTTTCCGGCTTTCCTTTTCCGCCAGCTTCTCCTGCTTCTGCTTCTCAAGAGATTCCAGCTTCAGCTCGTCCTCCTGTATAATCGCCTTGCCGGTGGCATAGACGTTGGCAATCGTGGCGGTCATTTTGCTGCGCTGCTCAAAAAGCGTCAGAAAAGAGGACACCCTGCCAATCAGCACATGCAAAAGCTCCATCTGCCGGTCATAGTTCGCAATGTCCCGCTTCTTCTTGGAAAGCTCCACCAGCTTGTCCTTGATATCCATCAAATTCTTTGCCATATCCCCGGAATCTTCGTTTTGCTCCGTCTTTACCAGATATGCCTTCTCAATAATCTCCTCAATGAGTAAATCCTCCACCACCTTCCTGGTAGTCCGGTAGTTAGATTCAAAATAAGTACGGACGTGTCCCTCCGTCTTATTGATACCCCGGATAATCTCCCAGTGGCTCTCATACAGTCCATATCCGCTGATAAATCTCTGGTATTCGCCCTTCCGGTCAAACACCTGCACCTTCAAATTAAAATCCTTTCTCGCCAAATCCTTTAGATAGGTTCTGAGCCCGGAAAAGGAGATGCGTTCTTTGTTGTAGGAAAGGGGCAGATTGACAATATCATTTTTGTTGTACTCCCGATACATAATAGAATAGTTAAAATATTCAATAGATGCGGTATCCTTCTTGACAGATGCGCCGGAACCCGCCTGTCCATCCACCTCATCCTTTGCCTTGCGGGCGCAAAAGCCCGTGGTCATATAGCGATAGCCCTCACTCACCTCATCATCATCCAGCCGCCATTCAATCAGAGAGTGAATGACGGAATTGCCGCCGCCGTTTCTGAACAGCTTCTCAATGGGCTGTTTCTCATCCAATGTACAATTCGGTATCAGATTTTGTAACAGGAGCAGCATCAGCACACTCTTACCACCGCCGTTTGCCAGGTCGTACAGTGTATTTTTGCCATACATGCGCATTACAAAATCATCATACTGCTGGGTGCCAAAATTATATTTCACATTATTTACCCGGATTCTGTTAATACTTGGCATAATGCCTCTCCTTTCTATTCCTTATCTTCCCCGGATGCCAAAGGCCGGTTCAACACCTCATACAGACGCCCGCGGTATTCCTCAAAATAATTCTCAACTAACGCCTTGAAACGGTCTGTCGGGTAATAGCGCTCCTCAACCTCGATAAACAGATCCTGGCTGAGCAGAAAGTTAAATGTCAGCTTGCAAAGACCTGCCCTCGAAGAGCGTGACGCCCGCAGCCTGTCCCTGTCCTCACCAGACATGGCCGGCAGCTCGTCCCACAAAAGCGCAATCGTCTTAAAGCTGTTCTCCTCCACCTCATTCATATTGTAAATGGAAAGCTCCTTCAGGATGCCGGTGAGCGACTTTGACACCTCGTCCAAAACAGTCTCCAGCCTGATAAATTCCTGAAACTGATATGCCGCAGAATCATTATAAAAAGACAGCAGCACATGATACATTATAAAATAGCACAAATAGAGCTCCTTGTTATACCGGAGCCCCATCATACGCTTTAACTCCTCATTGGTATAGCCAAAGACATGATTGCCCTCCCCGGCAGTGATAAACAGGGCGTCTTGATACTCGTACATGGTCAGATTCAGCTTCTTTAAAATCATGCCCGTAATCTCATATACCTCGGCATTCTGAAAATATTCATCGTACAGGTGCCCATTTTCTTTGTGCCCCTTCTTAATCTCCTCACCAACGATAAGCTTGGAATATATATCTAATGCTTTCTCTAAATTTCGGCTGTCCATTTTGGTCTCCTTACAATTGCCTGTTAAATGTTAATATGTGATTGTCCGCATCTATATAATTACGCCACCGAAAACCGCATATTTGTCACTACAAACCGCTCCTCCGGCGGTACAAGAGAATCCGTCTCCGCTGATCTCCCAAGCTCTATGGCATAGCTGCTTAAATTTATTTTTTCCTCTGGCAGAAAATCCACCGTAAACCGCATGCCTCCGTACCTGGAGACCTCCTCCTCCGACATGCTGTCCCTTACGATGCTCTCCAAAAAGGTATCCTGCTTTTCCAATAATTTTGTGACATCGTATTCCCGCTTCTGTGACAGGTGGGAAAGAAAGCCATAATAATCACCGTTCACAAACAAATCCTCGCCGAACCGTATCTCCAGGATGCCGTTCAACGTATTCAAATCCACAGTCTTTTTCTTGTATAGCTGGTCTAGCAGCACTGCAAAAATCCGCGCATAATTGGCTGCAATCCGGGTGTCCTCTAACTCATCCTCATAGACAAAGTCCATATCCACCTGTTCCTTTACAAGCTTCTCCCCCCGTTCGTTCAAATCCTGGCGGTAGCTTAGTAAATTGTCAATATCCCTAACGCCAAAGCTCTTTTTCAAACGGGGAATGAACAGGGGAGACAAAATACTTCCCAAAGCCTCCGGGGTATCCCGCTTCTCCGCCCGCAGCAGCGTATCCTTAAAGTCAAATACATTACGGAGCTTTCTGAACTTCGCCCGGTTGATAATCTTGTCCGAGGCGCTCTGAAGGGCAATGGTCTCACCAATTAAATCGTTGTGCTTCTTAATAGTCTTTTTCAATTCTGTCTCCAAAATGTGGATATCCTGCAGGGACTTATAAAAGCTGTCCTTCTCCGAATCTCCGCCCCCGGCGGAGGCGGTCTTTAATGCCTGCTCTATCAACTGCTGATTCTTGGTGAAAAGCTTCTGCTCCTCCGAAAACCAGCGGGCAGCCGTAGCCATGTATTCCTCACAGGCACGGGCGCCGGCAAACACATCGTAATTTAAAATGTGAAGCACCTCCTGCTTCTCATAAATCAGCTTGGAAACCTCGCTGTTAATCCGCTTTACCACCTCAATGCCGCCCTTAAAATTCTTTGCGGTGATGAGCTTGCCCAGCAGAAGCTGTTGGACGCTGATTTTGCTCTCCTCCTTCATCTCCTTGGTGTCTAAATAAAACTCAATCCCCTCCGAGGTAATATGGTATCTTACCTCGCCTTCGGCAATGTGGCTGTCAATGTATTTTACCCGGGCTGTCTTTGTCTCCTTCGTGTCCGGGTCAAAAAAATGGAACTCAAATGCCCTGCCGTCATTTTTCAGCTTGTCAAAGATATAGGCGCAAAGCTGCCGCTCCTCCTTGGGATTCTCCCTTAAATTGTAATCCCGCCGGAGCAGCTCAATCAGGAAATCCTCATACTGTTCATATGTAATTTCCCGCTCATTAAAATTGTTCTCATTGATAAAAAAACGCAGGGACGCCATGGTGATATAGCCCATGTCAAGATATGCGTACTTCCCGTCCTTATACTGCGAAAAAACCGTATCGCACAGGCAGAAAAACGGATAGTACTTCCTCAGATTCTGCATTCTCACATTCTGATCTTCGATTATATCATTTATCATCACATGCCTTAATGCTGCCATTTATCTTTTCGCCTCTGCTATCAGTTTTTATAATTACCCCTTTATATCTGAACTTATACATTATATTACACATCACATCATTTATCAATTCCAATGCGCTTTTTCTTTGTTCATGTTTGTTTACCCTGCATATGATGAACATTGCCTCATACCAGCATGGTCAATGTCATCTGCATGCTGGGTTTATTATAGCATAGATTTTGCCACAAGCGCAAACAATGAGCACAAACAATCAGTCTTTTTTGCTTGACTTTTACGCCCAATGAGCATAAAATCTCTACAAAGGCAATGACGAGAAGAGTAAGTCTGACTTCTTCAGCCAGAGAGAATACCGCAAAAGGTTCGAGAAAGCATATAAGCTGCCATTATCCCTTTTGCTGCTGAAAGGTATTTCTGGGGAACAGACCGAAGACCACCTCCGAGCCATCAGCGGGAGCGGATGCCAACTGCCTCTACCATACTACACAACAGGTATGAGGGCTGTGCATTTCATGAAAGCTGATCGGGATATCCCGTTACAGATACAAAAAACAAAGCGTCCTCAAAAACGCACACCCGTGTGCGCAGCCCACAGGGAATTCTCCTTACGGCATATTGAGGGAAGCAGGGTGGAACCGCGGTATATTATCAAGTAAGTTATCGTCCCTGGTATATGTTTTGGCATGTACCAGGGACATTTTTATTGTATTCAGGGGTAGTGCCAAGCATAAAAGAAAATCGAAAAGGTATCATAGTCAGATAATACAATATTAAGAAAGGAAGATGAGAATATGAAGATTACATTAAAGGACGGCTCCTTTAAGGAGTATGCATCCGCCATGCCAATCATTGACATTGCGACGGACATTAGCGAGGGACTTGCCCGCATGGCGTGTGCGGGAGAGGTAGATGGAGAGGTTGTGGATTTGAGGACGGTTGTGGATAAGGATTGCAGCCTGAATATTCTGACCTTTAACGACGAGGCAGGACAGCGGGCGTTTAACCACTCTGCCGCCCATATACTGGCACAGGCGGTAAAACGCCTGTATCCTGACGCCAAATGCACTATCGGGCCTTCTATCGACCAGGGCTTTTACTATGATTTTGATATGCCGTCCCTGTCCAGGGAGGATTTGGACAAAATCGAGGCAGAAATGAAAAAAATAGTGAAGGAAGCCCATGACATTACAAGATTTACCCTGCCACGGACAGAGGCGCTTAAGCGCATGGAGGAGCAGGGCGAGCCTTATAAGGTAGAACTGATTAACGACCTGCCGGAGGATGCGGAGCTGTCTTTCTACACGCAGGGCGACTTTACAGACCTTTGCGCCGGTCCCCATGTCATGAACACCAAGGCAGTGAAATTCTTTAAGCTGACCTCCTCCTCCGGCGCCTACTGGAGGGGAAATGAAAACAATAAAATGCTGACTAGAATTTACGGCACCGCCTACACGAAAAAAGCGGATCTGGAGGCACGCCTGGAATTTTTAGAGAACATCAAAAACCGTGACCACAACAAGCTGGGCAGGGAAATGGAATTATTTACCACTGTGGACGTCATTGGTCAGGGACTGCCTCTGTTTATGCCGAAGGGTACAAAGATTATCCAGAAAATGCAGCGATGGATTGAGGATTTGGAGGACTATGAGTGGGGCTATGTGAGAACGAGGACGCCTTTCATGGCAAAGGCGCAGCTTTACCGCATTTCCGACCACTGGTATCACTATAAGGACGGCATGTTCATTTTAAATGACTGCGATGACCCGGATGCAGATACAAATGCAGAGGGCAAAGAAGTACTGGCGCTGCGCCCGATGACCTGCCCGTTCCAATACTATGTATATAAGGCAACCCAGCATAGTTATCGGGATTTGCCATACAGAATGGGCGAAACCTCCACTCTGTTCCGCAACGAGGATTCCGGTGAAATGCACGGACTTACAAGAGTGCGCCAATTCACCATTTCCGAGGGGCATTTAATCTGTACGCCGGAACAGATTGCAGACGAATTTAAAAACTGCGTGAACCTGGCAAAATACTGCCTGACCACCCTGGGTCTGGAAAATGAGGTAACTTACCGCATGAGCAAGTGGGACCCGGAGGATTCCGAAAAATATTTAGGCACCGCCGAGGAGTGGGATAAGGTGCAGGACGCCATGCGGGAAATCTTAGACGATATCGGGCTTGACTACACGGAGGAGGCCGGAGAGGCCGCCTTCTACGGTCCGAAGCTGGACATCCAGGCAAAAAATGTATACGGCAAAGAAGATACCATGATTACGATTCAGCTTGACATGTTCTTATCCGAGCGGTTTGATATGTATTATATCGATGCCAACGGGGAGAAAAAACGCCCATATATCATCCACCGTACCTCCATGGGCTGCTACGAAAGAACTCTGGCATGGCTGATTGAAAAATACGAGGGTGCACTGCCGACCTGGCTGTGCCCGGAGCAGGTCCGTATCCTGCCGATTTCTGACAAATATATGGACTATGCCGAGAAGGTTTTTGCCGAGCTGCGCAAAAACAATGTGGACGTCACCATCGACAAGCGGGCGGAAAAAATCGGCTACAAGATTCGGGAGGCACGTTTAGACAAGCTGCCGTATATGCTGATTGTCGGTGAGAAGGAGCAGGAATCCGGCGAGGTGTCCG
>CAMWOF010000048.1 GCA_947175805.1 uncultured Clostridiaceae bacterium | reverse complement strand
ATTAATAAGAGAAATAAATTGATGGAATCATTCTGGAAATCACAGGATTATTATGCCCGGAACTGCGGATATCATTTATGAACCGGTTTACGCAAAAGAAAAAGCCATGTACTCTCATACACAGCTTTTTCCATATACATAATCTTTTTTATATTCTGCTGTCCCAGCAGTCTTTTAGCTCCGTTTTCTGCCGTCTTAAGGAACCACTACGGACGCAGCCCCATGCCGCCTTCTAAGGTGATGGTCTCGCCGGACATATATTTAAAGTCTGGGGAGGCAAGCTGTACGCAGACCCTGCCAATCTCTAACTCAGAATCCCCATAATGCCCCATCGGCGGCATTTTTACGTTTTCCTTAAATGCATCTGGATATGCCTGCTCAAACTGCTCAAGCTGGGCTGTCCATGCCAGCGGGCATACCACATTGACATTGATGCCGTCCTTGCCCCACTCCGTAGCGGCAACACGGGAAAGTCCTCGGATGCCTTCCTTGGCAGCGGCGTAAGCACACTGGCCAAAATTACCGAACAGACCCGCACCGGAAGCAAAATTGATTACCGTTCCTTTACTTTTTGCTAAATGCGGATAGCACGCCTTCATATAGTAAAATGCCGCATACAGGCCGGAGTACATTGCAAGATTAAACTGCTCTGTAGTGTGATCAGCCAGTGTAACGCCAGAGGCGGAAGCCTGGGCATTGTTAATCAGCACATCAATACTGCCGAAGGTGTCAACGGTCTGCTGCACAACATCGTTTACTACAGCCTCATTGTCCGCATCCGCATTTACATCCGCCTGCAAAATCAGCACCTTGATTCCATACTGACGCTCCAGCTCCTCTTTTGCATCCTCCAGCTTCTTTACATTGCGTCCGGTAATTACCAGATTCGCACCCTCCTTGGCATAGGCGGTGGCAATGCCGTAGCCGATAGAGCCGCATCTGCCGTCCTTTAACACTGCGCGCCCTGCACCTGTGATAATCGCTGTCTTACCTGTCAAAAATCCCATGAATAGTACCTCCTTCATTCTGTCCGCCGCCGGAGCCTGCCGGGGTGGATTACGTTTATTGTTGTTCCTATTTTACCATCTCTGCAGAAAAAATGCACCTTTTGTTTTGAGCCTGCATAAATCCGCTAACCAAAATATCCCTGATATTCCACATGCAATTTACTGTCAGGAAACAAATAATCGTACAGATCAATAAAATAATCATCTGTCATGCTGGCAATAAAATCTACTATGATATCGTTTGCATCAGAAAGCAGGTATTCACGCAAATCAAAGGTCTGACTATAAGCATTTATATCATATATTACTTTTATGTATTGCTGAAACAAAAATAGCGAACCCGCTGACAGTTCTAACATCTCTAAAAACCGGCGGTTTTGTTCCGGCATATCAAAAGCCTGCCGGCTTTCGTACCCCTGCGCCATCCTGCGAAGCTGCTCCGCCTCCTTAAGCAGACACTCATAAATCTGTTCACACATGGGGCGAATCGTGCCCTGATAAACAGACTCCAGCTTCTCATGCCTATATATCAATTTATAATTTTCATTTTTTGCCCTAGAAAATGCCTCAAAATAGTCCGCCGTCATGCACAGGCAGTCTTTGCCATAGCTGTGCTCAATAATATTGACAATCATATTATTGATTATCTCCGCATTGCTGGTTCCAATCCGGTCATTGATATAGGCGGTGTCCTTTGGCAGCAGCCCCAGCCGTTCCGCATCCTGCCTGTCCTTGCCTAAATAAGCAATAATGTCGCTGACCCGCATAACACAGCCCTCCAGCGTACAGGGAATCTGCTCCTTATTTGCTTCCTCTCTGGTATAGCAGTCCTCGATTCTGGCATCCAAAGCCTTGAAACACTGCGCGCCCTTGTCCTCCGATGCAGCTTCTCCGTCAGCACCGCCCGGTCTTGCAGGCCTATATGCAGAAAGCTCCAGCTCTCCGTTATGGCACAGCACTCCATCGAGCACCTGGAAGCTCACATTGCGCTGCACCAGCTTATCCAACACCCGCACACTATGTACATTATGGTTAAAAAAACGTCCTGTGTGCTGACGATATATATCATTCAGCATGCGCTCCCCTGCATGTCCAAAGGGGGTATGCCCAATATCGTGACCCAGGGCAATCGCCTCAATCAAATCCTCATTTAAATGCAGCGCCCTGCCGATATTCCTGGCAATTCTGGAAACCAACTGCACATGCAGCGCCCGCCTGGAAATATCGTCATTTTTATAGAAGGAAAACACCTGGGTTTTATCGGAATACCGGTTATAGTAGGGATTGTGCATAATCTTTTCCACATCCATGACAAACGCCGGCCTCCAAAGCCTCGCGCGGTCATGGTCCCCCTGCCGTCTTATGATATCCTCATCCCTGCAGGCATAGGGGTTTTCCCAATGTGCTTTCCGGTCTTCTCTGATTCGCTCCTGTATTTCATCTGACAAAACATGGTACTGCGCCATAGCCACACCTTCCCTCCGGGTTCTTTCCCGCATACAAATTTGATGCCCGCCAGCTCACTGCAGGACTGCCCTCTTTATGTGTTTAGAGTAACATATATGGTGGGGGAAATGCAAATGGTTGTAAGCCCATTATGTATAGACTTTACAGCATTTCTACTTCCTTAGTAGAACTATTCCGTTTCAACATTATGAAGCACCCAATCAGTAGTAACCATATCCAAAGCCCTACCACAATAACTGCACTTACTACCCTCCAGAATGTTTACAGAAGAACCACAAGACGGACATGTAAAGGTTTCCGTTGCTAACGAACTGAGCGCCCCTCTCTTTCTTTTCATTGTCACAGTTGCCAACTGCTTTACTGCCTTTAACTTTTCACCATGTATTTTTACCAAACGCATTTGCAGTTTCATTTGGATATAGGTATATATATCATCTTCCCAAACTTTCTGACCCTTGCAGGCAAGGCAGTCTGCATCAATAACACTATCATCCACATAGTTATCAATCTCTGCTATACATCCTAGCTCCCGCCGGTTTTTTGACAAAAACCACAGCTTTACATATGACTGAATAATCCCATAAAACTCTGTATCAGAAAAATTAGCATCCCTCTTTCGCATATGAAATCCAACTGTTGCCACTCTTTGTCCTGAATTATGTATTGACAGCAAAATCGGCACATATAATAAATTCCCAAGCACAATGGAAAGCAACACCGCCATAATACCAGCA
This sequence comes from uncultured Clostridiaceae bacterium, assembly GCA_947175805.1. Taxonomy (GTDB): domain Bacteria; phylum Bacillota; class Clostridia; order Lachnospirales; family Lachnospiraceae; genus RGIG6919. The sequence goes on along the minus strand of CAMWOF010000048.1, from coordinate 7,711 downwards.
GGCAGCAGGCTTGTTAATAAAAGATAAATAATATTTCCGACCGTTATACCTTCTGAAAATAGCCCCTCCATCTTCATGTCTAACGCCGTTGCCAACAGGCAAACAAATACCATTATTAGAAAGACTGCGCCAAGTAATATTTTTTGATACCAATCACCGGACAAATTGCTCTGAACAGAAACCAATTTATTATGTATTTCCTTCATCCGCATTGGCGTTCCACAATATTCACAACCAGCATAGTCCTCCGTAAGCCTGTTCAATGCTCCACAATTTTCACAATACCCTGTCTTGGAGTTTACATGTCTGGTGTCAGCTAATATATACTCCTCCTCTAAACCCGTCCTCACCTTGAGCATAGGCTTTTCCCCTGCATAATATACCTTTTTCTTCACTGTTTTATCATTGTAGGTTATTCTTTTATGATTTCCGTTGCCCATAGAAAATGCCATAGGCTTATCCTTTTTGTCATGTACACTATATGTCTCTTTTAGAATAATTCCCCTTGCCTCCATGGCCCTTCTTGCTAATTGATTCCCATACCAAAACGACTGAGAAATATACCTGATACCATCCTTGCCCTGCTCCCGCTCTGTTCGATATCCCTTTACCGCAGACTGTATATCCCGCATCTCAGAATTATTTTCTGTAAGAAATTTTAAGGTTTTAATATTTTGTTTCACTTCATTTAAATAATTACCCATTGCCTTTTCCTTTCCATCCGCTTTATTTTAGGAATCATTCTAATTTCTTCCAACAATAATTATACACTAACATACTGTGAAAATGTATAATTCAATTTTCCAGATAAACCTTCATTAGTCTTCTTTCTCCGCCAACCTCACAATCCACAACCTCTGCATCCCGCCAAGGCAGGGTTGTCTGCCTAAAATCATTAACGATGATATCCTTTAACGTAGAATGGCTACCCAAAAAAAGTGCCATTTCCTCCTTTGTTACCAAAAGAGCCGCCCGTTGATTTACAGGCGGCTCCGGATATCACATATTATAGAACTATTGTTTTTTATAGACAGCCCTTTTTCCCACACCCTTTGCCTTCAGCAGCTTTTTGTATGCGGCATATTTCTTCTTTGGCACCTTGACAGTCGGTTTGGCATGGATTCCCTTAAACGCTTGGCTGCCCACGTTCTTTGTGGTCAGCTTCGTTGTCTTAACGGTAATCGTTTTTAGCTTTTTACAGCCGTAAAATGCCTGCTTGCCGATTTTCTTCACCTTTGACGGCAATGTAATCTTCGCCAGCGCCGTACATTTATAAAAGGCCTTGGTCTTGATGGTTGTGACTTTTTTTCCCATGGTCACCGTCTTAAGGGCGCTGCAGGCGTAAAACGCTTTTTCTCCTATCGTAGTCACCGCCGAACCGATTTTGACGTTTTTCAGCTTTTTACAGCCATAAAATGCGCTGTTTCCGATGGTTTTTATATTACTTCCTATCGTAACCCCGGTAATCTTCTTATTGTTTTTAAACGCATTGGCCATAATTACCGTCACCTTGTATGACTTTCCGCCAACAGTAATTTTTGCAGGAATTGTGACCTCTCCGCTGACACTGTCCTCCGGCTTCACATATTGTACAGTACTATCAGTTCCGGTTTTAGTCACCTGATAAAAGCTCTTGCTCTTCTCATCTACTATCTGCTTATTTTTAGACACATTTCCGGTCTTGTCATAGGTAATGCTCACTGTAATCGTTCCGTCCTGATTCTGCACAAGCTCGCCTACCCAGCTATTGATAACCACATAAGCCCCGCTCTGTAACAGCCAGCCCTGCTTAACTGCCAATGTAACAGATGCCTCATATTCGGTGTTAAAATCAGCATATCTGCCGGAGGGCGTCCATGTAATTGCAGGGGTCTGTGGCGTCAGTCCGGCAGTGGCACATACAGCCTCCGTATCTAAGGCATCCCCGCCCTTCGGGGCATCCAAACCGGTGATAACCACGTTGGAGATAATACCGCCCTCGGGAATCAGGAACTCTACCGGCTCCGTAGCATAATCAGTAGCGGTAGGCCCGTTGACCTGCTCCGCAAACAGATATGCATGGCAGCCCTCCGGCAGCGTCCACGGCACATCAAAGGTCACTGTCCCGGATGCCGCCACCCCACTACCTTCGGATACCTTTCCGTAGTAAAGCACCTGTGCGCCTGTATCCGTATATGCCTTATCCGTAATCATGACCGAAACCCGGTTTGCACAATCCCCGCTGTATATATATGGAAGGGTGATTGTATTGCCAAGTCTTGCAGGCGTCCCCGCCTGTATGCTCTGCGTGCTGTCCTTCAGGGTAAGCTTCCAGTTTAAGTTTTCCCCCTGCAGCACAGGATCTACTCCATATTTTTGTACTATAGCAGGCGGCATTTTCACTGTTGTAACCGCCTCGAGCTTAGATGCCTTCTCTTTGTCAGACAGGGTAGTCAAAAGCACTTTGGAGGAATCCAGATAAAACGCCGGACTGACAGCACCTTCTTCATCTGTTTCCGTAACCTCCACTCCAATATTATTCTCAGTACATGTCTGAAACGGGCTTTTGTACCCATATTGAGTCATCTTGGAACGCAGCCAATAATTTGCAAACGTCAAGGTATTATCAACCGGTCTTTTAATGGTTCCCATATCATAGCGATTACAATAGGCCTGTATCTGTCCATAATATGCAGCCCACTCGGATGCGCTTAATACAAAATAATAATCATTTACAGCATAATCGAAATACTTTTGACGGGCAGAGGCATTGCGAGGAAGACTATCCAATTGATATTCCTCCCGCTGCGGTATACTGCTGTATAGTACTGCTGTTTTCTCCTTTTCATCACAAAAAACGCCATTTCTATATTTTGCAGACAAATCCTTCTGGATATCGCTCCCCATCCATTCAAGAACATCCCCTGACTGCTGTTCCGGATTTGCCAGCCCATCTTCCGACCATGTCATCATATACAATATATTGTCGCAATCCAACAGAATCCTGCTGCCGTCATTCTTAAGCACCCGGTATGCCGTATCAACGCCGTCATAATGTCCAAAATAAAGCTTCTGCGAATATGTAAGATACCAACCTCCCGTACTGGCATCATCCTCCGGATGCAGCACCGTCTGCGGCACCGATTTTAAACCCTCCGTTCCCACATTCACGCAGCTCACGGTTTCCTGCGCATCTGCCTCCGCAGCCGCATAGTCAGTGACAGTGTTTATCTGTGGTGCAAAGCCTGCTGTTAAAGCAAGTGAAAGCCCAATGGCAATTCCCTTTTTAAGCTTTGTTTTCAATATGCATCCCTCCCAAAAACATAATACGCATTACTGCTTCTCCTTTTTATTTTTCCATAGCATAAGTACAAAGAACAGAATCACCAGCGCAATCGAAACCGTAACAATAATTACCTTTAATGCCATATTATTCGTTATTCTTGAAACTGTCGTTGTCAGTGCGTTGGTAGATAATGTAAATATAATATTCCCATCTGCAGCCGTATCATAGACATTTCCGGCAGAATCATAACATACAACCCTAAGCTCCTGCTTCTTCGATGCCTCCTTCAATGCAAGCAAAATCTTATTATCTGCAATATCCGCTGCCGTATAAATGGTCTCCTGCCCATTCAGATATACGCAAACCCTGTTTAAACTGATATTATCATACACCTCAATGGCTGCCTGACGCTCCGCCTCCGCATACACGCCACCATTTTCTACACCGGATACCGTACATAACGGCGCCGTCCTATCAAGACAAATGTCCAATATCACATTCTTGGACTTATTGTTCATTTCATTTCCCACCGCATCCTTAGAATACAACATAAACGAATAAATGCCGTCCTGGGTAATGCCTGCGGTATCAATACTGTAATGGTATGTATTCCAGCGATCCTCTCCCTGAACACACCCTACTGTATAATCCTTACCTTCCTCCAAATATACAATATCACCCTCCTTGCTGTAAGACAGCTCCCGCTCGGAAATCTCATCCACATTTTCTTCAACAAACACAATACTGCCATTCATATTTGTATAATACTGCTCTGCAACCCTTTGGGTGTCTTCAGCCAGAAAATAATTAGATCCAAAGCGGTTTACCCTAAATTCCACCGTTTTTTCTATCAGATTTCCCGCCATGTCGTGAGCAGAGGCTTTTAAAATATAATAGTCGTCATTCTCAATCACATGCGGAAAATCCTCATACCGGTAAACACCAACTTTATCCGTTTCCGTCCGTGCGATACTAAACGCTGTCTTAGTGCCAGAGCGCAGTCCTGTCAGTGCAATATTTACCTCACTGGCATTAAAATTCAAATCAGAAATATTGATTACCGGCAATATTTCACCGTTATAGGACATCCCCTCTTCAATGCCGGAAATCGTAATTTCCGGATTTACGCGGTCGATGACAAACTCCTGCACCTCCACTGCCGCACTGTCATTTCCCGCCAGGTCAGACAACCTGCAGGACATGGTGTAGCTGCCGTCGCCTGCAAATGTCACATGGGCAGTGTGGACATCCCCCTCACTTGTAAAACTGCTGACAGAAGGCGCTGCAATTGCCGCACCGTCCAGGCTTGCCCCAATTTCAATATTCACCTGCTGCGAATCAAAATTATGCTCCTCCACCGTAATCGTCGCCGTCCTCTGTCCGGCATAATATTTCTCATTCACAGCATGATTATTGTCAAAACTCACCTTTATCTGCGGATCGGTTTTATCAATGGTAAATTCATCTACTGTCTTTTTCTTTGCCACATTCCCTGCCATATCCGTACAGCTTACGGTCATGTCATAATCCGCATCCCCGCTGAATTTCACCTCCGCCACATAGGTTTCATTGTCCGTAGTGGCAAAATCTGGCTTGATTTTGGATTTTTTTCCGTCCTTTGTTATGCTGACCTCAATATCCGCCACATCCAAATGCAGTTCCCTGATGGTGATAACTGCTTTTCTGTTACTGTTAAAATATTGGGCGTCGCTGTTATCCTCAAATTGAATATCGATTTCCGGCTTTGTAACATCCACAACATAGGTTCTGGAAATCTCCTTTGTATTTCCTGCATTGTCCTCAGCGGACAGCAGCACCTTTATTTCTTCCCCTTCATTCTCTTTCGTTGCCGCCAGCTTCTCCGAGGTATTGCTCCACTCATAGGTCAGGGTTGCATTTTTCTCTGAAAAATCCACCTCCTGATTTACACCATTAATGCTGTAGGCTATGTTTTTTAAACCGGAAAATGTATCCGCAGCCCTTAACTGTAACTTGATATCTTTATTATAAATATTTTTCTTAAAGGAAGCTGTATTATCATCAATAGAAACCTCCAGAAGCTGGTTTGTCTCTTTGGTTTCCTGGTCTATGATAACACCTTTATTGATTTTATGCTCTAAAATATTGTCGTTTTTATCCTCCACAAAAATGCTTTTTACGGTTCCCTTGAAATCCTTGCCTTCACTTGGGATATTACATATATAGTTTCCGTTTCCTGACGAATATGCAGTATATTCCAAAAGCGCATTGTCCGGATTCAAATAGGACAGCTTCACGGAATGAATCCCTGAAATTTCATCCTCCACATGAAAGGTCACCTTCAAAATTTCCCTGCCGATAAACTTATAGTCCGAATACTCTTTTTCCCTGATGCTGTACTTTAAAGAATCCAGTACCGGTGTTGTTCCATCAATGGTAAAAGCTTCCTTTATCTTCTCTGATTCGGATTTTCTGTTTGAGCTGTCAACAAGGTAAACTTCTTCCAACACATAATTTCCCTCTGTGAAAAATTCAATATCCATGGTATAGGTATTATCTTTTTGGGTATTTACCCAATTTTCTTTTGTCCCCAGATATGCCTGCAATGTGCTTATATCGACATCTCTGCATTCTTTTGCCATGCCGTCCTTGCACGAAACCTTATAGCTAAGACGCTCTATTGCAGCATTTTTACTGTCAGTTACCTGAAGCTTCCATGTGAACATACCGCTGTCTTTTAAATTGGCATCTGCCGCCTCAAGATGCAGCTTCACTGACTTTTGCTTCTGCTGCCGATGCGGCTGCTGTTCCGGCACATCTACCATACCCATTTCCTTGGACAATTTTAGTACAGGAGGTCTGGTGTCCACCATGATATACTTATTTACTTCCTCCATTTCATTGTCTGCTTTATCCTTACATCGAACTGTAAAGCGGTAGGTGCCGTCATCCAATGCCACATCCGGTATTACCACTGTCACGAAGCCGTTTTTCTTATCGGAAATATTTGCTTTGATTGGCTGCTTCTCTTCCGGTATGCTCCCATTATATAATACTTTCTGCGTTTCCCCCACCCTGCCGTACAGTATATTCAGCTTTTCTTTGGAAAAGTTCTTTTCCTGAAAGGCGAGCGTCAGTGTATTCCCCTTATTATATCCCCACACAACACCGTTTTTTTCCTTTGCATCCTTTTCACTATCCAACAACTCCTGGGAACTGTCGTCATGCACTATTATTATATTCTCAAGCTCCGGCTTCTTTGTATCATAAGTGATATTTTCTAATGTACTCTCGAATTGGTTGCCCGCATAATCTACAGCTATCACTTTAATGTCCTGATTCTCAAAATCTTTATTCAACGTATATGAATAATGATTCTCTGTTTGGTTTCCCGTTAAGTCAATACATTGTTTCCCTAAAAAGAGTTTTACGGATTTCAAATACTGTTCATCGAGCTTAAATTTTATTTTTGCCCGCTCTTTCACTTCCCCCTGCCGATAGTATTTGCCCGCACCTGCTTCCTCTTCCGCCAATTCCGCATCGGCTATCGAAAGTTCACTGATTTCTGGACGCGTCTCATCATATATAAATGTGACTATTGCCTCGGTTGTATTATCATTCTTATCTGTCCCCTTTACAGTAACTTTATACACTTTTCCCTCTTTTGTGTTTTTATTTAATTTTATAAAAACGCTATTCTTTTCTATCTCTGCATCCCAATCATCTACATCATCTACATTTTCCAATTTTATTCCATCGGCTTTCATCCCCGAGATATTATCACTAAAAGAGAGTTTTAAAATCCCTTTTTCCTCGAAAGCTGCGGTTTTATTAAAATAATATATGCCGCTATCATCCTTACCATATTCTTTACTCAAAATCTCTATTTCATATGTTGGTGCAGTATAGTCAATAGTGGTTTCTTCTTTTTTTCGATCAGCAATTTGCCCAAGATAGTCTATCGCATAAAAATAATATGTAACCTTATCTGCACTTTCACTGATTTCACCAGTTTTCCCATTTAACAACAGCTTCGCATGCTTCTCAATGTTGCTCTCCGATGATGTCAATGGGGAATCCGAATAATAAAGTGCTTTTATACCTGCACCGGAATGATCCGTTGCCTCTACCACATAACAATGCTCCACATTCCCCACGCTAAATTGTCCTTTAACTTCAGCTATACTCGGCGGCGTATTGTCTAACACAACCGTGAAACACACGGTCTGATCTGCCTCCACCTCCGTTGTCGTATCCGTGCTGTCACCCGTCGTTGGCTCCGTCGTCGTATCCGAGGCAGCGCCCGCTAAGGACGTCTCCTGGTTACCGTTTGCCAATGCTGCTTGCTCCGCCGCTGTTTCCGAGCCATTTCCCCCCTGTAAATTTGCATCCGTCTCACTGCTGCCTGTATCTTCTTTCACCGGAGTTTTCGGGGTTAACACAAATTCATACTTCCCCTCTGAAGAT